>JANMWM010000315.1:0-2943 GCA_031394005.1 Sphingomonas sp. | reverse complement strand
CCGGCATGCCGGCAACGCCCAGCGTGTACGGGGTCGTGACGCTGGTGGTGACGGCCGTGGTCGAGCGATTGGCGGTGGTGTTAAAGTGGGAATTACGTGGGAAGAGAATGCCCCCTTCGATCCCGACGTAGCCGGCGCCATTGCGAGCCATCGCCGGACTGGTGACGGCCGCAACCGCTGCGGCTGCTAGAAGATATTTGCGCATGTGATTTCCTTTTTTTGCGCTGCTGGTGCCTTCCGAACCCACGGGAGGCCGATAAGTTCGCTGAAAAAAGACAGTCTCGCCAGCTTTCCGAAAAACTGTGTCGCGCGAGCAACACTTCGGGTGGGCGGGCCCCTCCATCGTTTCAGTAGTTTTACGACGATGCAGGCGATGGACAGCCGAGGGGTGCGCTCGTAACGCCGAATCGTGCTTCACCGGTTCAAAAAGATGCACGGGCTCGGCAACGACTTCCTGATCCTCGACGCAAGGACGGAAGCGGTTGAGATGACCCCTGCCCTCGCCCGCGCGCTCGCCGACCGGCATCGCGGCGTGGGCTGTGACCAGCTGATCGTTCTTGGCTCTTCCGGAAGCGCGGACCTCCGGATGGACATCTATAATGCGGACGGCGGGCGTGCCGAAGCGTGCGGCAATGCAGCGCGGTGCGTGATCGTCCTGACGGGCGTCAGAACGATCGAGAGTGATGGCGGGATGTTGCGCGGTGCGGTCGATGGCGGCGAGGTCAACGTGACCCTCGAGCCGCCACGCTTTACTTGGGACGAGATTCCCTTGGCTTACCCTATGGATACCGCCGTCCTGCCGATGGCTTGGGACGAGCTGGCCGGACCGGCCGCGATCAACGTCGGCAATCCGCACCTCATATTCTTCGTCGACGCGATCAACGAGGGGCGGCTCCGCGAACTGGGGCCACGGATCGAACACGACCCGGCGTTTCCAGAGCGGATCAACGTCAATGTGGCTGTCATTAGGGAAGATGGCATCGAGCTGCGGACCTGGGAGCGCGGCGCGGGATTGACGCTGGCCTGCGGGACGGGCGCGTGCGCCACGGCGGTCGCGGCGATTGCAACCAAGCGGGCGGTATCGCCCGTGCGGGTACACATGAAGGGTGGCGCGTTGGTTATCGGCTGGTCACCGGGCAAACCGATCGTGATGCGCGGACCCGCGACGCATGTGTTCAGCGGCGAGATAGATCTCGAGGCGCTGGCGTGAGCGTCGAGACCATAACCCTGGGGCGCCGGCTCAACTTTGCCGAGAGCGAGACAATGTCGCAGCTCGCGAGTGGCAAGACGACGATCATCAACAGCTGCGTGGTGACGGCCGAAGCCCAGCGGCAGACGCGCAAGGCGATCCGGCGCGAGCGGCCGCAGGCGCGGATCGTGGTAACGAGTTACGCGGCGCAGCTGTCGACCGTGGCCTATCGCGCGATACCCGATGTCGATGCGGACGAGCTGCGCGATTTCAGCGTGGCTCCAAAAATCGCGTCGGGGTTCCGCGGGCGGGTGCGCATCTTCGTCGCGGTTGAGACGGGGTGAAGATCTTCGTTGTACTCGCTGCACCATCTGGCAGAGGCGCAGGCGGCGCAGAAAAGCCTGTCGCTGATCGACGATTGCGACGTGGTGGCGGCGCATGTCTTACTTTTCTCGCCGAGGCCGGGGACACCGGCGGCGCGCATGTCGCAGGCCGAGCGCGAACTCGTGCGGGCAAGGGCGGCACGGCTGCGCGACCGGGCGGCGGCTCGATGCGGGGTCTGGCTTGGGTCGCTGGTTGGAACGGTGCAATCGGTGCTGATCGAGAATAAGGAGCGCGGGCATACTGATTGCTTCGCGCCGATCACCATTGCCGGGTCGATTCGGGGAGATGCCAGGGTTGCAAGCGTAGCCGGGTGCGTGGACGGTCCGTTGATCGGGGAATTTGAATGAGTTGGCTCGACCGCTTGACGGGCGGCTTCAAGAAGACCGCGGACCGGCTGGGCGAAAATCTGACCGGGCTGACGTCGAAGGCGTCGCTCGACACGGCAACCCTCGACGACATCGAGGAGGCGCTGGTCGCGTCCGATCTGGGACCCGCGGCGTCAAAGCGAATCCGCGATGCAATCGGCGTGCGCAAATATGATCAACTCGACGAGCGGGGCTTGCGCACGATCCTCGCCGAGGAGATTGAGGCAATCCTCATGCCCGTTGCCAAGCCGCTTGACGTGTGGGGCTTCCCGCGTCCGCACGTCATCCTGGTCATCGGGGTCAATGGGTCGGGCAAGACGACGACGATCGGCAAGCTTGGCCATCTGCTGAAAGAGCAGGACTATGGCGTCATGTTCGCCGCTGGCGACACGTTCCGCGCGGCGGCAATCGAGCAGCTGCGTATCTGGGGCGAGCGGATCGGCGCGCCGGTGATTTCGGGCAAGGAGGCCGGCGACGCGGCGGGGGTCGTTTATGACGCGGTCAAGCAGGCGACCGCAACCGGGATCGACGCGCTGATCGTCGATACCGCCGGGCGATTGCAGAACAAGACGCATCTGATGGATGAATTGTCGAAGGTGCGGCGGGTGCTCGGGCGGCTCAATCCCGAGGCCCCGCATGATGTTATTCTCGTCCTAGACGCAACAACCGGGCAGAACGCTTTGAATCAGATAGAAGTTTTTCGTGACTTGGCCGGTGTGACCGGCCTCGTCATGACCAAGCTCGACGGCACCGCTCGGGGCGGTATCCTGGTCGCGGCGGCGGAGAAGTTCGGGCTTCCGATCCACGCGATCGGGGTCGGCGAAGGGGTCGATGATCTCCGCCCGTTCGATCCGCGCGCGGTGGCGCGGGCAATCGCGGGGTTAGCGGCATGAGCGTCCCCTCCCCCGCCAAGAGAACGGCCCCCGGCTGGGCCAATTTCGCGATTGATTTTGGGCCGTTGCTGGCGTTCTTCGTTGGCTTCAAGGTCTTCGGGATCTTTATTGG
>JANMWM010000287.1:0-3571 GCA_031394005.1 Sphingomonas sp. | reverse complement strand
GCAGTCCGCAGCCCGCGCGCGAAACAACCTCTGCCAGGAATTCTGTCTCGCTCCATTCGTGGTCGTCTAAGTGAATATAGAGCGCAGGATTTTCGATCAGGATCGCTCGACCGAGCGCTTCTTGAACCTGATCAATATTGTCGACGATCCTGCTCAGCGCTTCGGCGGTCCGCGGGAACGGCAGCAGGTCGGGGAAATGCGTATTCCCGAGACGCGACCAGGCGAGGTGCTCGGACACGAGGAATGGTTCGTGGCGGTTCACCAGTTCGCGCAAGCGCCCAAGATGTGAGGGATCGGGACTTTCAGCCCCGGCCAGCGACAGGCCGACCCCATGCATAGAGATCGGCCTGGCGTCACTGATCGCGGCGAGGATTGCGGCTCGCATCCCCCCCGCGACCATGTAATTTTCCGGGTGAATTTCAAACCACAGTCCGTCCGCCGGCGATTGAAGTGCCGCCTCAAGATGCTCGGGCTTAAAGCTGATGCCGACAGTCGGAAACACGAATCAGGCCTTGATTTCACTCAGCGAGCCATGGCCGTTTGGAGTCTTGATCTTGGCGCACGTGCCAGCCTTGACCAGCTTGAAGGCATTCCCCTGGTAGTTTGCCTTGGACGTGCCCGCACAGGTCGTGCCTGCGCCGGCCTTGCAGTCATTCTTGCCGGCGAGAGCGACGCCGTAGCACTGCTCAAACTTACCACTTTTCATGGCCATCATGGTATGTGCCTGCTTCTGCTTCATCATCTTTTCCATGCCCATCATGCCGGATTGGGCGGAGGCGGCTGAAGGAATGCTCGCCGCCAGACCGGACAAAGCCAGCGTGGCGAGCGTGAGATTCATCGGTTTCATGAGATGCTCCATCTAGGTGCCGCATCGGCACACTCCGGATACGCACCAGCCCGGAGATGGGTTACAGCCTTGTTCGGAAAATTGTTCACAGACTAAAACGCAGGGACGGTAACCAAATGCCTTTTTGCCGCGAATAACAGAGTAGTCGGTTTAAATGGACATGCTCGAAACTACGCTCAAGGCTCTGATGGTAGCGGGGCTAGCGGGCGACCGGCGCGCTCACGAAGCAATGCTGTCAGGCTGCGCTATGCGATTGCGAGGCTACTACACGAAACGGATTCCCGGCCGAGAGGCAGATGTAGAGGATCTAGTGCAGGACACGTTGATCGCAATTCACAAGCGACGCGAGAGCTACAATCCCAGTCTGCCCTTCACGGCATGGCTGCACGGCATTGCTCGCTATAGGTTGATTGATTTTTATCGACGCAGCGCCGTTCGCGCTGCGGTCCCACTCGACGAAGCGCGCGACCTTGCGGTTGCGGACGAGAGCGCAGTGGTCATGGCAAAGCTAGACATTGATCGGATCTTGTCCTCGCTGCCGGTGAAGCAGGCGGAAGCAATCCGGCTGACCCGAGTGGAGGGCATGTCGGTTCAGGAAGCTGCACTCCACAGCGGACAATCCGAACCGTCGATTAAGGTTGGGGTTCACCGCGGGCTGCATCGCATCATGGCTTCGCTACAGGGCAAAGGAAGATGAAGACCGACGACCTCATTCGCACGCTGGGTGCCGACGTGCGAGCCGTCGCGCCGGGTGCGAGCGCTTGGCGGATCTTCGCTGCGTTACTGACCGGTGGATTCATCAGTCTGCTTGGCATGGACGCTATCTTCGGATCGCCGTTGCGTGCGGTCCCCCAAACAGGTGTCGCGGTATTCGCGATCAAGCTCACTTATGCCGTTGCCATGACCGCCATTTCCGCGAGCCTCGTGCTGATTGCCGGACGTCCAGGCGAAAGGATGGGATTACGTTACGCCTGGTTGCTCATGCCGCCCTCGGTCGTCGGCGTCGCAGCCGTGATGGAAATCAGTGGTGCCGGCGAAGAAGCTCGAACGGCGCTGTTTCTGGGGGCAACCTGGCAAACGTGCCTCACTGGGGTAGTCGTGATGAGTGTGCCGGTCTTTGCGGCGCTCTTGTGGGCTTTCCGAAGGCTGGCTCCGACCCGGCTATCGCTCGCCGGTTTCATGGCAGGCGTCAGTTCGGGGGCAACGGCCAGTCTAGTCTACGCACTCTATTGCCCCGAGACGTCAGCGTCGTTCATGCTTCTTTGGTATACTCTTAGCATGCTCGTGCCCGGCATTGCCGGAGCAGTACTTGGTCCGCGACTGCTCCGTTGGTGAGCGAGCCGCGACCATGAAACATATTCGCATCCTTCATTCCCGAGCGGTGAGCTCATCGCCGATGGACCGGTAGGGCTATTCGGTATCACGCCTGACGTGACCCCCGCCTTTCATCCAGCGGCAACCAGAGACCGGCCGGTGTTGTCGCGCATGAGCGCGGGTGATGCAACGGGCGGGGTTAACCCCGCCCGTTGCTGTTCGAGTTCGGCAGCGAACGCTGCCGGTGTGGCGTAGCCAAGCGATGAGTGCGGCCGCTCGGTATTGTAGTCGTGAGCCCAGCGGGCGAGGATCGCGCGGGCCTGACCGATCGTGAAGAACAGCGTCTCGTTGAGCAGTTCGTCGCGCATGCGACCGTTGAAGCTCTCGACGAACCCGTTCTGCGTTGGCTTGCCCGGCGCGATATAATGCCACTCGATGCCGACATCGCCGGACCAGGCCAGCACCGCGTTCGATGTCAGCTCGGTGCCGTTGTCGCTGACGATCATCTTTGGTGCCCCGCGCCTGGCGATCAGATCGCCCAGCTCGCGCACCACCCGCTTGCCCGAGATCGACGTATCGACCACCGCCGCCAGGCATTCGCGCGTCACGTCATCGACGATGTTGAGCACGCGGAACCGCCGCCCGGTGACGAGCTGGTCGTGGACGAAGTCGAGGCTCCAGCGCTGGTTGGGAAGAGCCAACACCGGTGCCGGTGCCCGCGTGCCCACGGCGCGCTTGCGTCCCTTCCTGCGCCTGACCGTCAGCCCCTCCTCGCGGTAGAGCCGCTGGGTCTTCTTGCGGTTGATCGTGATGCCGTCACGGCGAAGCAGGATGTGCAGCCGTCGATAGCCGAACCGCCGGCGCTGCTGCGCCAGCTCACATAACCTCGACCGCAGGTCGCCATCATCCGCTCGGCACGAGCGATACCGCATGCTCATGCGATCCGCCCCTATGACAGCACACGCCCGCCGCTCGCTCATCCCCAACGTCGTCTGGAGATGCGCGACCGCTTCCCGCTTTGCGGCGGGCGCTACCATTTTTTTGACAGCAGATCCTTCAGACCCGCGTTGTCGAGCATCGTGTCGGCGAGCAGCCGCTTGAGCCGTCCGTTCTCCTCCTCGAGCACCCGCAGCCGCTTCGCGTCGGATACCTCCAGGCCGCCGAACTTGGCCTTCCACGCGTAATATGTCGCGCTCGACAGCCCGTGCCTGCGGCATAACTCCGTCACCACAGCGCCCGCCTCGGCCTCCTTCAGAATGCCGATGATCTGTTCTTCCGTAAACTGCTTCCGCTTCATCTGTCCGTCCCTTCGAGGGCCGGTCTCTAGTTCCAAATGTATGAAGAAGCGGGGGTCACGTCACGGTACATGTACAGTTATCGAGCACTGGCTTCCAAGACCGCTTGGTCCGC
>JANMWM010000273.1:0-5346 GCA_031394005.1 Sphingomonas sp. | reverse complement strand
TGTGCCCGGTCGACTGCTTCTACGAGGGCGACAATATGCTCGTCATCAACCCCAATGAATGCATCGACTGCGGCGTTTGCGAGCCCGAGTGCCCGGCCGAGGCGATCCTGCCCGATACCGAGAGCGGGCAGGAGAAATGGCTCGAGCTCAACGCCAGCTATTCGGCAGAGTGGCCCAACATCACGCGCAAGCGCGAAAGCCCCGTCGATGCCGACGAGTATAAGGGCCAGGAAGGCAAGTTCGACAAATATTTCAGCGCCGAGCCGGGCCATGGCGACTAGTCCCCGACCGTCGCCAGCCTACCGTTACGGAACCATTACGGCGCGCACGCGTCCCTTGATGCAGAACATCGAACAGGGACGCTAAATGCTTCGCACCGCACTTCTCGCCGCCGCGCTGGCGTCTATCGCCGCGCCTGCGTTGGCCCAGTCTGCCGATGCGGCGCCACCGCCGGGGGCCGCGCTGCCCGATCCCAATGACAATTCGGACCAGTTCACGATCCTCGGCGGTGCGGCGCTGATGCCGGACTATAGCGGCTCGGACAATTATCGCATGCGGCCTGCGGCGATCATCCGCGGGCGGGTCAGCGGCATCGGTTTTTCGACCAAGGGCACCGCGCTCGAGGTCAACCTCATCCCCAGCGGCCGCGACAAGTACGCGATCAGTGCCGGGCCAATCGTCGGAGTCGGGCTCAACCGCACCGGGAAGATCAAGGATCCGTTCGTCCGGCTGCTGCCCAAGCGCAAAACCGCGGTCGAGGTCGGTGGCTTCGTCGGTGGCGCGCGCAAGGGGTTGACCAACCCTTATGATTCGCTCGGCGCGCGCGTCGCGGTCACACACGATGTCGCCAGCGCGCACCGCTCGACGATCGTTAGCCCTGGCATCGACTTCTCCACCCCGCTGTCGCGAACCACCTTCGTCGGCCTGTCCGCCGGACTGAACATCGTGTCCGACCGTTACGCGCGCTATTATTTCGGCGTGACCCCGACCGAAGCGGCACTGAGCGGGCTCCCCGCCTTTTCGCCGCACGGCGGAGTGAGGGACTGGAACGTCAATCTGCTTGCGATCCAGTCGCTCAGCGGCAATTTGCTCAAGGGCCTCGCGCTCGGCGGCACGCTCGGCTACTCGCGCCTCCAGGGCGACTTCAAGCGCTCGCCGCTGGTCGCCCAGCGCGGCAAGGCCGGGCAGTGGCTGGTCGCGTTCGGTCTGGCCTACAGCTTCTAGGCTATGGTCTAATCTCGATCCGGGGCTCCCAACGGAAAATAGGTGCGATACCGTCGCGCCTCATCGACCGCGCGCGCCACCGGCGGGTGGGCGAGCAGCCGGGCGCGATAGGCGGCGAGGCGCGGACGCTTCGATCCGATCTCGACCACCCAGTCGGCGTAGAACAGTGATGGCGCGGCGGCACAGTCGGCAAGGGTGAACGCGTCGCCGACCGCCCACTGGTCGCCAATTTCGCGCTCGAGCCAGTCATAGGCGGTATCGAGCTCGGCGCGGGCATTGGCCACGCCGTAGGCGTCGCGCGATTCTTCGGGGCGGAGGATGTCGTTCCCCGCCTTCATCATGTTGCCCATCACGTAAAGGTCAAAGAAACGGTCGAGGAAACGGACGCGGCGGCCGTCGTCACCGCCCGGAATCCAGCGATTGGGGCCGGGGTGATGCGCCTCAAGATACTCGATGATCGGAGTCGACTCGGCGACCACCACGCCGTCGTCGAGGAGCAGCGGGAATTTGCCGAACGGCCAGTGACGGGCGAGTTCGGGGCCATTGTCGGAATGATCGGCGTCGAGCATGCGATAGGTGAACGGCGTCGCGTCAGCCCACAGCGCGATGAGCACCTTCTGGCAATAGCTGCTGAACGGGTGGGCGAACAACTCGAGGGTCATGCGGCGTCCTCCTCCTCGCGCTTCATCTGCTGTTGCCGCTCATGCTCGCGCGCGCTCGGAGGTTGCGTCACATAGCTTCCCAGCGCCACCGCTCCGGCGGGCTCATAGGTCGCGATGATATTGCCCGCCGACGAAACCACGTGATCGATCATCTTCATCGTGCCAGGGGGCGTGCCTTTGCCGAACAGGCGCTTGCCGCGGCCGAGCACCAGCGGGAATGTCATCAGCGTCAGGCGGTCGAGCAGCCCGGCGGCGAGCAGCTGCGGATAGAGCGTGCTGCTGCCCTGGATGAGGAGGTCGGGACCCTCGCCACGCTTGAGCTTTGCGAGCGCATCGATACCGGTGACGCGATGAGTGTTTTGCCACTCGAGAGGCTCGTCGCGCCTCGTGACGACAAATTTGCCGACGCGGTCGAACAACGCCCCCATCGGCGCGCTGCCGCCCTCGGCATAGGGCCAGTAGGCCGCGAATATCTCATAGGTCCGCCGCCCCAGCAGCAGGTCGAACGGGTCCTTGAACAGCCGGTCGATCGCCTCGCCGAGGGCGTCGTCGCCCAGCGCCGGAAGCCAGCCGCCCTTGGTGAACCCCCCGGTCCAGTCCTCGCTCGGACCGCCAGGGGCCTGGATCACCCCGTCGAGCGAGACAAATGCGGAGCCGACGATCTTACGCATGGGCCACCACGGAGTCCGTGGCGGCCGTTTCGAGCGCGGCGATGTCGATTTTCTTAATCCCCATCATCGCGGTGAAGACGCGCTTCGAGCAGGTCTTATCGGGATCGGCCATGAGCTCGGTCAATCGTCGCGGGGTAACCTGCCACGACAGCCCGAAGCGATCCTTGCACCAGCCGCACCGGCTCTCCGCTCCGCCGCCGGACGTGATCGCGGTCCATAACCGGTCGGTCTCGGCCTGATCGTCGGTGCGGACCTGAATCGAAATTGCCTCGTTGAACTTGACGTGCGGGCCGCCGTTGAGGCCGAGCGCGGACGTGCCAAGGAGGGTGAATTCAACCGTCAGCACTTGTCCCTCCTTGCCGTCGCGATAATCGCCCGGCGCGCGGAGGACCGCGCCAACGCGCGTGTCGGGGAAAGTCGCGGTGTAGAAATTCGCCGCATCCTCGGCCAGGCCGTCGAACCACAGGCAGATGCTTGCCTTGCTCATCGTCTCACTCCTTTACTGGGCGCCGACAGTCGCAAAGCGCACGCCGTGGGGATCGGTGGCGATGACCAGCCAGTCGTCGTTCGGGACTTGGTGCGGCGTCCTGACGATCGTCCCGCCACCGTCGGAGATCGCCCTGGCCGATGCTGCGACCGAGGGCACACGGAAGACAAACATCCACCCGGCGGGCTGGCCGGGTTGCTGGCGCATGACCGCTCCGACGGGTACGTCGTGGTGCTTGAGGAAGATATAGTCGCCCATCTCGCCCATCGGCATCCGGCCGCCCTCGACGATCCCGAACAGGCGGGCGTAGAAGTGGAGCGCGGCATCCTGGTCGGGCGTGGCCAGCTCGTTCCAGCCGACCCGCCCGACCGCATCGGGCGAAAAGACGTCGCTCGCCAGGTCGGGCGTGGCGGCGAGGGGGACCGGCTTCATCACATAGAAGGGGCAGCCCTGCGGATCGGTCAGCATCGCGAAGCGGCCGACGCCATCGAGGTCGTGCGCCGGCATCAGCATCAGCATCTTCCCGCCGCTCGCCGTTACCGCCATGATCGCCGCATCGACATCGTCGACGCCGAGGTAGCCGAGCCAGGTCGGTTGTGCCCCATGCACGCGCATCTCGTCGGTCAGGCGCATCACGCCGCCGCCATTGCCACCATCGGCGCGGCGGATCATGCGATAGTCCATTTCGCCGACGGGCCGAGGTTCAATGTCCCAGCCGACGACCGCGTCGTAAAAGAGCTTCGACGTATCGGGATCGGGGCTCATCAGCTCGTACCAGATGAAGTTGCCGTGAGAGTTCTGCATCATTCTCTCCTCCTGCGACTCGGATTATGCTTGCACCATGTCACTTTGGTTCTAAATTACAACCGTGAAGTCAGATAAGATAACCTCAAATGGCAAGCGGCGTTACGGCGACGCCTGCGGGACGGCGCACGCGCTCGAATTGATCGGTGAGCGATGGACCTTGCTGGTGCTGCGCGAGCTTATGCTGGGATCGCGGCGTTTCTCGCAATTGCGCGGCGACTTGCCGGGGATCAGCGCGAATGTCCTTACCCAGCGCCTGACCGAACTCGAACAGCGCGGCCTCGTCCGCCGCCGCAAGCTCGCGCCGCCCGCTTCGGTCCAGGTCTATGAGGCGACCCCGTGGGGACTCGAGGCCGAGCCGATCGTCCAGGCGCTCGGTCGCTGGGCAGCGCGCTCCCCCGGGCATGACCCTACCCTGCCAATCAGCGGCGTCTCGATCCTGCTCTCCTGCCGCACGATGATCTCGGAAAAGTGCGCCAAGGGGATCGACGCCCGCATCGGCTTCCGCTTCGGCGCCGACGATTATGTTGCCCGCATCAAGAAAGGCGGGATCAAGATTGCGCGCGGGCCGCTGGGCGACTGCGATGTCGTCCTCTCGGGCGCGCCCGCGATCCTCGCCGCAGTGGTTTATGGAGGTCAGCCGCTCGACCTCCTCGGTGTCACCGGCGACCGCGCGCTAGCCGAAAAATTCACTACTCTGTTCGTCCTGCCCCCGAAAGTCGGTGCCGATGGTTGAGAGGGCGCGCCCAACGATCTAAGGCGAGCCCATGACCGACCTCCCCAACATCGCTGCCGACAGCCGTTCCGACACCATCCTCGCCACCCCCGACCGGATGGTGAAGGTCCGCGAGGCGTTCGGCATCGACAGTGAAATGGAGGTCCCCGCCTTCAGCCAGGCCGACGAGCGCGTCCCCGACCTAGACCCCGCCTATGTGTTTGATCCCGACACCACGCTCGCCATCTGCGCCGGATTTGCGCGCAATCGCCGGGTGATGATCCAAGGCTATCACGGCACCGGCAAGTCGACCCACCTCGAACAGGTCGCGGCGCACCTCAACTGGCCATGCATCCGCATCAACCTCGACGCGCACATCAGCCGCATCGACCTGATCGGGCGTGACGCGATCGTGCTTCGCGACGGCCAGCAGGTCACCGAATTCCGCGAGGGCCTGCTCCCTTGGGCGCTCCAGCATCCGGTCGCGCTGGTGTTCGACGAATATGACGCGGGCCGCCCCGACGTGATGTTCGTCATCCAGCGCGTGCTCGAGGTCGAGGGCAAGCTGACCCTGCTCGACCAGAATCGCGTGATCCGCCCCAACCCCTGGTTTCGCCTATTCGCGACAACCAACACCATCGGGCTCGGCGACACCACGGGTCTTTATCATGGCACCCAGGCGATCAACCAAGGCCAGATGGACCGCTGGAATATCGTCGCGACCCTGAACTACCTCCCCGCCGCGACCGAGGCGCAGATCGTGCTCGCCAAGTCCGGTGAATA
>JANMWM010000224.1:0-2856 GCA_031394005.1 Sphingomonas sp. | reverse complement strand
TCAATACTTGGAGGCCGGTTTGATCGACGAGCTCCACCTCGCCCTTTCCCCCGTCCTGCTCGGCCGCGGCGAAGGCCTGTTCCACGGCCTCGACCTCCCCGCGCTGGGCTACCGAGTGATCGAAACCACAACCGGCGAACTGGCCACGCATGTCCTAATCGGGCGCTAGGTCAAAGAAGGGTTATCCGGCTCATACCCAATTTGAGCCGCCGGGCCAAACCGTGGCAAATCCCAGCGGCGAACTGTCCGCAGTCGCCCCAAATAATGCCCTTCCTGGCGGAGTTCGGCTTGCTCGAAGGCCGACCTTCGTTCAGCTCAATCGGGCGGGAACCACTGAAGAGGGGCTGAGATGAAAAAGTACGTGTCTGCGATTTGGATCGCCCTCGCTCTGGCTCAGTCGGTGGGCGCGCAAGAACAGCATCACCACCCCGCCCCGGAGCATCTGGGCACCGCGCATCTTGAAGTGAGTTGCACGCCGGCGGTGACGGTCGCATTCGATCGTGCCGTCGCGCTTCTGCACTCCTTCGCCTACGACGAAGCCGATAAGGGCTTTGGCAATGTCGCCGCCCGTGATCCCAGTTGCGCCATGGCGCATTGGGGGCGTGCGATGACCCATTATCACCAGCTCTGGGACGTTCCGGCTGGCGCCGGGCTCGCCGCAGGTGTCGCGGAGATCGGCGAAGCCAAGAGTATCGGCGCGGGCACGCCCCGCGAACGCGCGCTCATCGCCGCGCTTGGCAGTTATTATGCAAATGCAGGCGCGACCCCGGCAGCAACGCGGGCGGTACAATACTCGGATGCGATGGCCACGGTTTCACGCGGCTATCCAAAGGATGACGAGATCGCGGCGTTCTATGCCTTGTCGCTGGTGGCGACTGCGCCGCCGGCCGATCGCACGCATGCGCAACAGAAGCGCGCCGCCGACATCCTGGAGCCGATCTGGAAACGGCAGCCGGATCATCCCGGCGTGCCTCACTATCTGATCCATGCCTATGACAACGTCGAAATGGCACCGCGTGGTCTGCCCGCAGCGCGTGCCTATGCCAAGATCGCGCCTTCCGCTCCGCATGCGCTGCATATGCCGTCGCACATCTTCACACGGTTGGGCCTGTGGGACGATTCGATCGCGTCGAACATCGCGGCGCGGGACGCCGCCCGCGTCCACAACGACGTGGGCGAGGCGCTTCACGCCATGGATTATCTAACTTACGCCTACCTCCAGCGCGGCCGAACTGCCGATGCAGCGCGGGAAGTGGCGGATCTTAAAGCTCTTACCGGCTTGTCCGCCGCCGGCTTCAAGATCGGCTATGCCGGCAATGCGATGCCGGTACGCCTCGCGATCGAGACCCGTGACTGGACGACCGCCTCGCAGCTTGTCCCGATGCCGGGCTCCGGTCCCCAAGTGGCGGCGATCGTCTGGTGGGCTCGCGCCCTCGGCAAGCTACGCGCCGCCGCGCCTCGCTCGGCCGACGCCGACATCCTCCAACTTCAGGCGTGCCGCGACGCTTTGCGGACGGCGAACGACAGCTACTGGATGGCGCAGGTCGATGCTTTGCTGAAGTCTGCGCAGAGCTGGCGTTCTGTTGCCGCGGGCGAAAGCGCAACGGCCATCATGTCGATGACCGCTGCTGCGGACGAGGAAGACGGGCTCGAGAAGCTCCCTCTCACGCCAGGACCGATTGTGCCTGCGCGGGAGCAACTGGGTGAACTTTTTCTCGTGCTCGCGAGACCGCAGGAAGCACTCGGCGCATTCAACTCGGCGTTGGCGCTGGCGCCCGGGAGACTAGGTGCGCTGCGGGGCAAGGCTGAAGCCGAGCGCGGGAGCAGCCGCCTATAGCATGGCGCAGCTCAGTCCGCCTTGCCACATTCGGTACCTGAAAGCTGCCCGAGCACTGTCCACCCAGTTCTTGCCGTTCCCGGTCACGACGGCGGACGCTGCAAGCTGCCAGCCAGCTACCGTCCCAGCTTCGGTTATAAGGCTGTGATGTCACGCGACTTGAAAGCTGCCGTCGCCCTAGATGTTGGTTCCAACGACTGTTCTGGTCGAGCCTTTCTCTCGGATCGTCAGGACTAGCCCGAAGGCCAGCTCGGTTGCGGAGACTAGCAACGCCGTCGAACCGTGCATTGGCATAACGAAAATGTCTCCAAGCCCGATCGCCGTAACGACAGCCGCAAGTAGCCAGAACGAGCGGTCGCCATATACGGTTTTGAAAACGAAATAGTGGGTGCTAACTGCAATCGCCGCGAGCGGAAACACCAGCGCAGGCCTTAACGAAACAAACAGCCATGCGGCGAAGAGACCTCCGATCATCGCGAAGGTTCCTTCCAGCACCGCCATTCCCAAAGGGTTGTTGAAAGACTCATTCTCGCGGTGGAAAACCGTTCGACAAATCAGCTTCGTACCCGGGAAGATCAGCATGCCACCGAAAAACAGGGCTGCGAATGCGGTGCTGACGCCCCGACCAGGTTGGATCAGGGTGGCCACCAGCCATATAACCCCAGAAATCACAACGCCGGGGCCACCTCCTACGTAGGCACGTCTTAGATCGTCCTGAGCGTCGGAAATCAGCATGTTGTCCCCCGGAGGCAATCGCCATGCTCGCGTCCCTCGCGCAAACGGCACTTTGCTAGCATGGTCGCTCGAATGTGGACTGACAAGAAACCACCCAATTTCGGTCATCCCGACACCGATCAAAAAGGGTGCCAAGTGTCGGATTTTGACCACTCTCATGTTTGCCTGTTCAAGGGGTGAGCGCGACAAATAGTTTTCTGCCACAAAGCGACAGAAGTCAGTCGACCGGGTCTGCGCCCGGGCAGAGTAGGAGGCACGACTTCAAAACGACGGTTGATCATGCT
>JANMWM010000200.1:0-4175 GCA_031394005.1 Sphingomonas sp. | reverse complement strand
GCCCATGGCGCAGCCGGTGTAGGGCGCGAGATATTGCAGCGGGGCGGGCTCCGACGCGGTCGCGGCGACGACGATGGTATATTCCATCGCGCCATTTTCCTCGAGCGCGCGGACAATCTGGGCGACGGTCGAGCGCTTCTGCCCGATCGCAACATAGATGCAGTAGAGCTTCTGGCTCTCGTCGTCGCCGGTGTTGGCCTTCTTCTGGTTGATGAACGTGTCGAGCGCGACGGCGGTCTTGCCAGTCTGGCGATCGCCGATGATCAACTCGCGCTGGCCGCGACCGACGGGAACGAGCGCGTCGAGCGCCTTGAGGCCGGTCTGGACCGGCTCGTGGACCGACTGGCGCGGGATGATGCCGGGCGCCTTGACCTCGACGCGGCTGCGCTGGTCGCTGACGATCGGGCCCTTGCCGTCGATCGGGTTGCCAAGCGCATCGACTACGCGGCCGAGCAGGCCCTTGCCGACGGGGACGTCGACAATCGTGCCGGTACGCTTGACAGTCGAACCTTCCTTGATCGTCGAATCCGACCCGAAGATCACCGCGCCGACATTGTCCGCCTCGAGGTTGAGCGCCATCCCCTGGATGCCGCCATCGAACTCGACCATCTCGCCGGCTTGGACGTTGTCAAGGCCATGGATGCGGGCGATGCCGTCGCCGACGGACAGCACGGTGCCGACTTCGGAGACCTGCGCGTCGGCGTCGAAGTTCGCGATCTGGTCGCGAATGACGCGGGAGATTTCAGCGGCGCGGATATCCATAGTCAGCCTTTCATCGCATGTGCGAGCGTGTTCAATCTGGTGCGGATCGACGCATCGATCATCTGGCTACCGAGCCGAACGATGATACCGCCGAGGATGGAGGGATCGACATGCGCGTCGATCGAAACGTCGCGCTTCGCGCGGATCTTAAGCTGGGCGGCGAGCGCGGCGCGCTGGTCGTCATCCAGCAGATGGGCGGTGGTCACTTCCGCGGTCGTTTCGCCGCGGTGCGCGGCCGAAAGTGTGCGTATGAGGTCGATAACCTTGGGCAGTTCGGACAGGCGACCATTCTTGGCCAGCACACCAAGGAGACGCGCGGTCAGCGGGTCGAGAACAAGCGTCGGCACGAGCGCGGCGATGACTTTGCCGGAATTGGCGCGGCTGATAAGCGGGCTCGACACAACGCGCTTTAAGTCCGGCGATTCGGCCAGCGCCTGGGTCAATGATTCGAGACTCTTGGCAACAGTGTCAATCTGCTTTTCATCGCGAGCGAGGCCGAACAGCGCTGTCGCATAACGCCCTGCAAGGCTGGCCTGAATGCCGCCGGGATTCTCCACGCGCGTTAAGCTCCAAGTCGAAGTTTGGCCCCTGCATGAATGGAGACGCTAGCGGCCGAAACCACGCACCCCCGCTGGGCTGCGCGGCCTCTAGCAAAGGGGGGCGGAGGACGCAAGACGGTGGCTTTGACCGCAAGTTTCGGGATGCGGAGCAGCGGGACTCGGGCTAAGGCACCAGAATGATCACTGAAGCCAACTACGATCCCGTCGCAGCGTGGGCTGCCTTCGAACGGCGCGACCGCACTGCCGATGGCAGTTTCGTGGGAGCCGTGCGAACGACGGGCATCTACTGCAAGCCTTCGTGTTCGGCGCGCCACCCTTGCCGAGTCAACGTCGAGTTTTTTCCGGACGGCGCGGCGGCGCGTACAGCTGGCTACCGGGCGTGCCTGCGCTGTCGACCTGATGAGGTGGGGCGCGACCGTGAGGCGGTAGCAAAGGCGGTGACACTCATCGAGAAGGGCGATAGCTGGCCACTCGTAGGGCTCGCCAAGGCTGTTGGCTACGCGCCCGATCATTTCCAGCGGCTGTTCACGCGCGATGTCGGCGTCTCGCCAGCCGCCTACGCGCGCGGGATCCGGGCCAAGCAAGCGGAATCCCATCTCGAAGAGCAAAAGTCGGTGACCGCTGCATTTTACGACGCGGGATATGCCGCACCGAGCCGTTTACACGCCGACGCGGGCGAACGCCTCGGCATGACCCCCTCCGCTTGGCGCGACGGCGGGCGTGGTGCGGTCATCCGCTACGTTCTCGCCGACAGCCCGCTTGGCCCGCTGCTTATTGCCGCAACGGACAAGGGAATCTGCCGCCTGACATTTGGTGAGGATGAAGGAGCGCTTCGGCGCAAGTTCCCCCACGCCAAAATCCGTAGAGATGATGGCACGATCGCCCCTTGGGTCGAGGCGGCGCTGGCGCAGATCGAGCGACCGAGCGACCACCGGCTGCCGATCGACGTGCGCGGCACGTCTTTCCAGGAAAAGGTATGGGCCGAACTTCGGAAAATTCCGCTCGGACAAACCCGCAGTTACGCCGACATCGCCGCGGCGGTCGGCTCGCCGGGCGCGGTTCGCGCGGTCGGCACGGCGAACGGGTCGAACCCGGTGTCGGTGCTCGTCCCCTGCCACCGCGTCATCCGCTCGAACGGAAGCCTTGGCGGTTATGGCGGTGGGCTGTCCAGAAAGGTGAAGCTGCTCGAGACGGAGAGGATCGCCCCAGCACAGGCGGCGCTTTCCCTCTAGCGGATCAGCCTGCCGCAGCGGACCCGACTGCCTTCGTTAGCTTGGCGAGCTTGTCCCGCTCGGCTGATCGCTGGGGCGAGTCGTGCGGGCTATTTGCGATCGGCATGATCGTGGCAATCGCCTCGTTATAGCGATGTTGATTGGCAAAGGCGTCGACCAGCATGAGCCGGACCTTATCGTAATAAGGTCTGAGCGCCACGATCGCGGTAAGGCTTTCAACCGCCGCTACTGGAACAGGCGCGCCGATTTGATGGAAGCTTTCGTAATAAGCGAGCACGGGCAACGGCGCGGTTCCATCGATTCGGTTGGCACGCGCGGCGAAGCGGCGCGCCTCACTGGCGAGCGCGGTTTGAGTTGGGCCTGCCAGGTTCGCCGCGCGCTGCGACATCGACAAAGACTTGCGCGCCAGCCCATCGACATCATTCGGTGCGATCGCCAGGAGCCGGTCCGCAGCCGCCTCGGCTTCGCGATAATGGCCCTCGGCCGATTCCCCTTCGGCGAGCAGTCGGAGCGCGAATGGATCATTTGCAAATCGCGCGGCTTTCTTGCGGATGCGGGCGAGGTTGGTTGTGCGGCGCCGCTGCTCTTTGTCGCGCTCTCCTACCTTGCGATAGGCGCCGAGATCGCCGTCGGAGAGGGCGATGGTTTCAGCAATGAGTGCGGCCTCTCCCGGTCCAATCGGCGAGCGGCTCGTGATTACCGGTTCGTTCACCGCGACTTTGACCGGCTTATATTCGAAGGTCCCGTCGCCGACGTAGCGCCGCGCGTCCTTGTTAAGCTCGCCAAGATCACCGAACGCAGTCGCTGCCTCGGACTGGCTCTTGCCCGTGCCGAGTGCCATCAGAAAACGGCGAAGTTGCGGCGACCGAGTTTTCGAGAAAGTCAGGAAGTGGGTCAGAGCCCAGCCTTGGCCGTAGGTATCGAAATAGACGATTTTTTCGGCCGGCTTGAGCAGCAATTCCTGGAGCGGAACCCAATTAGCGAGGATATCATTGCCGCGATGTTTGGCCGGCATGCCATGGGCAACGCGTCCGTCGGGCATGATCTTGCTCGACCCGATCAGCTCGGCGAACCCCTCGACATACCAGCTGGGGTAAACCCCGGGGAAATATTGCAGCATGAAATGATGCGCATATTCATGATGGAGGACGAGTTCGGGAGAGAAGTCGGCTTGACCGAAATCGGTTTTGCGCGGGGTTACGGCAAAGGGGCCTAGACTGTTGTTGGTATAGAAGCCCGCGATACTGCTGTTGTTGAGGCCGAGCGCGGCGGCGACATCGTTGTTGTCGTGAACCTCGTAAATGCGGACTTTGACGATTTTGCCATCGTCGGGAAGCCGAGTGGCGAGGTGCATCAACGCATCGATCTTTTCAAGCCGACTAGCGAGCACTTCGACTGCTTTCGACTGACTTTCCGAATAGATGCTGAAATGTGGGGCTTCGTAGCGTGCCCATTCGGCCCGCGTCGCGACTGAAATCGCCGCTAAGACGAGTGCGACCATTCCCCGAGCCGAACGGATGCTCATTTTTACCCCCCAACGCACACCACACTATCGAAGCGCAGAATGCCGCGCCGCCCCGGGAACGCAAGCTTTGAATTCCTAAAGAAAACTATACGGATC
>JANMWM010000172.1:0-6193 GCA_031394005.1 Sphingomonas sp. | reverse complement strand
ACAATATCGACCGACTGATTTTCCACGAACGTAGAGCAGCCATGGGATAGCTGCGCCCGGCGTAGACGCTTTCCGACTAAGTCAGCTGGAAGCGCCGCCTCCAGGCCGGCAGCACCGCGCCAGATGCTCTCGCTATGCGGCAATCAGCGCATCAACACACGTTGATGTGGGTGCCCAAGTTCATCGCAGCTGCCGTCCCACGACTCATCGGTAATAATCGACTCAATCGCGATGCTTGCAGCCGCCTTCGCCGCGCCGGCCGTGTGCGTCAAGACTGCTGCGTCACCACCAGCCTCCCAAGCTCGACATGCCGCGGCTCCAGCCATTAATGCCGCGGCGGCCAGATCTAAAGCGGCGTTGGTGCCGCGAGTCGGGATTATTCCGGTCGCCGCCTTCCGTTCCAAGGTTCTGTTTTCCATACCAAAACAAAACCACGCTGAAATAATGGGCGTCAATATTCGGAACACCAAGCGCCGCCGCCGGTGCCTTGCGGGCTCGTTCTGGCCCCAGATGAAGGCACTGCTGTTTGACACCCTGACACCAAGGAAAGAGTGCCTACGAACGGGGGGCGGTGAAACCGCCCGACAGCAGAAAAGGATCTTTGGGTGGGTGCCTGTCAGGCCGTCAGGAGCGTTAGCGCGCTCGCGCATGCGCCGAGGGGCGACCCGCCTCGGAGTGCGGGCCCTTGCCCTCAATAATGGTGTGCTAACTTCTGACGTGCTAAAAAAATGGAACGGATCGCGACGCAGATCACTGGACGCGCGCTGAAATCAAGACCCACTGCCAGCGCTTGTTTTTGCTGGCCGCGTGGTACGCCAAGTGCGCCATCGCTCTCGCAAATCGGACGGACGGGATCGCTTCTCGGCTCAAGCACACATGGCATTTGGCTCAATCACGCCTCCGCCTCCCACGATTGTCCGCCGGCGAGCGTGCGGCCAACACCACCGAAATCCCAATCGTGGATAATCTGAAGGAGATGAAGCTATGACAATGAGATGGTCCTACCTCAGTGCGTTCGGCCCCGGAGGAAAGCTCGACTGGGGTGGCGACGACAGTGGCAACATTCCCACCGCCGGCAAGGTGGACTTGAGACTCATCGAACGATCCTCTCGCTGTTACTGGCGACAGAAGTACGGTGACCGCTGTGCATCGCGGTTGAACACGGGCGTTATTCATTGTTCATGTTGATCTTACTGCAACAGAACATAATCCGTAGCAGACGGCTTCCGAACTTAGGTTTGTTAAACCCCACACGATCCTAGGCTCAGTAGATAATAAAACTGTGCACCGGCTCAATATTGCCGAGCAGGCGTTTCCCCTTACGCCAGATCAATTAGCTCTTAGCTCTGGCGTAAGGGCGGTGGCTGGCACCTCACCGAAGCGCGAATTGCGCCCGTCTCCCGAGCTCAGCCTGACTCCGCGTCGCTCACGAAGGGGGAACTCCGTGGCACCAAAACCCGTTGGGTCCTCATATTCGGGAGATATACGATGTCAAAGTTCATGGTCGCGGTGGGAGCAGCAGCGTTGGCGCTCGCGACGCCCACTATAGCTGATCCGGGCGGTGAGCACGGCGGCGGAGGCGATGAACACGGAGACCAAGGCGAGCATTCGCATTTCAAAGGCGGCGGCGGCCACCACGGGGAGGATGGCGAGGATTCATACGGCGAAGGGCGCGTTTACCGGGGAGAGAATGGTGGCGACGATAGCGGTCGAGTCATATTAGTCCGGCGCGACGGCGAGCAAAGATATTACGGCCCAGCTTTTGCAGGACGCGAGTATGGACACGGATATAGTCGTCAGAGGCAGTATGCGTATGGCCGTGACCAACAGCGCTTCCCCGTGAGGTTAGGCGCACCGTTGCAGCAAAGCTACGCCGACTCTTATCTGCCCGGCTTGTTCAGGAGCTGGTATCCCGACAATGATCGCTACTATTATCGCTATGGCGACGGAAACGCATACCGGGTAAATCGCAACGATAATCTCGTTAGCGGCCTGTTTCCTCTAGCGAACAGCGATTACTACGCGCCGGGCGAACCTTATCCGGCGTCTTACGACTTCTACAACGTGCCTCAGCCCTACCAGCGCTACTACCCTGACAACGGACCTTATAATTACCGCTACGGTGACGGAGCAATCTACCAGGTCAACCGATCGAATGGCATTGTTGAAAGTATCGTGGCGTTGCTTACTGGCGGTGGCCTGGGTGGGAGTCGGGGCGGACCTGGCGGGGGTCTGGCGTCACTGCTGGGAGGCCTTGGTGGGCTGGGCATCGGGCAGCCCCTACCTGCGGGCTACGACGCCTACAATGTACCCGACGCCTACCGCGATCGCTACTACGACACGCCGTCGACGAACTATCGCTACGCGAACGGCAGCATTTACCAGGTCGATCCGAAAACCCAGATCATTCAGCAGATCATCTCGGCGCTCACGTGAAGCACAGTATAAGCAAGGCTCTCTCGTTTGGCCTAAGCATCGCTTTGCTCGCCGGTTGCACTAAGCCGGCTGCTGAAAACAAAGTGGAGACGCGCGCTGCGGCCCCAGTTTCGGCTGCGGCGAAAGCCGCTGGCAACGACACTATCGCAAAGGGTCTCGCCGGCGCTGCCGGCGAGGGCAAGTTCTTACTAGCGGTCAAAGCTGCAGGGTTGGAGCCGACCTTGGCTGGGCCTGGTCCCTACACTGTGCTCGTCCCGGACGATAATGCCTTTGCAAAGCTTCCACCCGGGGCAGTGGATGGTCTAGTCGCACGAGACAAAAAGGCGACACTGGTCCGACTGCTGACGATCTACATCCTCCCGGGCACAATCATGTCGACGGATATTTTCAAGGCGATCGACGCGCATGGTGGTAGCGCCAAACTCATGACAATGTCCGGCGAGCCGCTTGCGGCTACGAGGAACGGCGATAAAATCCTGGTCAGTGACTCGGTGGGTAATAAGGCCGTGATTACCAGCCCTGATGCGAAGCGTTCCAATGGCGTTGTACACCAAATAGATACCCTGCTTTCCCCGAAGAGCTAACCTCGTTGCGCTACGCCAATCCAGCGCTATGTATAGATCTGAGTTTTGCCTCCCCGGTCCCCCGACAAAGTGTCAGCATTAGGCGCGACAAGCACTCTAAATCGTTCTTGGGGGAATAAATGCAGGAATGCTCCGTTCTCAAGAGGTGCGTAATCCGCCGATTGCACTTCTCTGGCGAGAAGTGATGCGCGTCCAGGCAGTGGCGAGAACGCTCGTGAGAGCGCCATGAAGAACATACTGCGAGCGGCAACGTGCCTTAGCAAGCGTGGAGTTCAACGAAGGCTGGCGCGCTATTCCTGCAGGGAAGCTCGAGTAGCTGGAGCTAAGGCAGCCGATACGCGGGTTCTCCGAACGCAACTACCCCTGCCCGGTTTCCACGGCTCAACGATAGCATCGGTAGCCTAAGCTGTGCCGCTCGATATGGCGGCCGAGCAGCGCGCCCGCGCCGGCCCCGACGAGCGTTCCACCCAGTCCGCCGACAACTGCATGGCCCAAGAGGCCGCCACCAACGCCGCCGACGATCGCACCGGTCGTGCCGCTGCGACGACGGCAGTAGCCGCGACTGTACGAGCGTCCGTAATAGTGGTGGGGCCTGTAGTAGCCGTAGTGTCTATAGTGGTGACGATAATGCCGGTAATATGCATCGGCGGTTGTCGGCATGCTGAGCGCAGGTAGTCCCAGCGAGATTGCCGTTAGCCAGAGAGTAAATTTACGCATTGGACGGGTCCTCTGACTCAATACTGAGGGATGCTTTGGGACAAATCCCTGGGCGGCAAGCAACGATTATGAGCTAAGGCGCACTATTTTCCCGGCGGATGCCCTTCATGGGATTGATGACCGCCGCTCGGCTGGTCGAGAGCCGCTCTTGAAGTAGCGACCAACGCCGCGGTTGGCGACGTTTCACAGCGATTGCGAGCGCCTTGCGCGATCCCACCAACACCAGCAACTTTCGCGCGCGGGTGACAGCTGTGTAGATGAGCTCTCGGCCGAGCATGGTGTACGCTTGCATCGTCAGCGGAATGACGACGACCGGGTATTCCGAGCCCTGAGATTTGTGGATCGTGGTCGCGTACGCCAATTGAAGCGCATCCAGCTCGCCGAAGTCGAATGTAGCCGTCGTTTCGCCGAAGATCGCAGTAAGCTCGCTCTCGACATGATCGACGACCGTAACAATGCCCAGGTCGCCATTGTAAATGTCGCGCTCGCGATCGTTGACGATGTGCATTACCTTATCGCCCGGGCCGTACCGATGGCCAAATCGCTCAACCGCTTGGTCGGTCGGGGGATTTATGCGCTGTTGCAAAAGCGTGTTGAGCGCGCGCGCCCCCGCGCCGCCTCGCTGCATTGGACCCAATACCTGGATATCTCGTCCCGGGTCGAACCCGAACCGCCGTGGGATATGGCGCGCGACCAGCTCTACGACTTTCTCCGCGACGTCACCGGGCTCATCCGCATCGACATGAAAAAACTCGCCGGTGCCGCGTGCGGATAGGTCGGGCATCTGACCAGCGTTAATCCGGTGCGCATTGCTGATGATTTGGCTCGTGGCGGCCTGGCGGAACACCTCGGTCAGGCGCACCACCGGAACCGCACCACTCGCAATGACGTCCTTGAGCACTTGCCCGGGCCCAACCGAGGGCAGCTGATCCACATCACCCACCAGCAGCAATGCGGCATCAGGGCGAAGTGCCTTCAAGGTCGCATGCATTAGCATAACGTCGATCATGCTCGCTTCGTCGATGACGAGAAGCTGACAATTAAGGGGATTTTCCTGGTTGCGCTTAAATCCGCCCTCCTTGGGATCGGTCTCCAGCAGGCGGTGCAGCGTCCTTGCCTCCATACCGCTAGACTCCGCGAGGCGCTTTGCCGCACGGCCCGTCGGAGCAGCCAGTGCAATATTCACTCTTTTGGCTGCGAGTGTTTTCAGGATGGAGTTCACAAGCGTGGTCTTGCCCACGCCCGGACCCTCGGTAATCACGCAAACCTTCGCGTCAACCGCCAGGCGGAGCGCCTCTCGCTGGCTAGGGGACAGCGCCAGACCTGTCTTGCGTTCAACCCAGGGAAGGGCTTTGCTGGCGTCGATTGCCGGCCATGGCAGGATGCCTATCCTCAGCCGCAGCAGGCGCTCGGCGATCGATTGCTCGGCTCGGAACAGACCTGCCAGGAATATCACTTCCCGCCCGTCGGTCGTGCCTGCCATCACCATTCCTGACCTCAGTTCGCCCTCAAGCGCGGCTTCAATCAGAGGCTCCGCGACTTCCAGGAGTTTGGCACCCGAGTAGATAAGGTCTTCTCTGGGAAGTCCGCAGTGGCCGTTGTCCATCGCACTGCCAAGTGCATGCGCCACGCCCGCCCGTACACGTCGGGGATCGCCCTTCGTGTAGCCAAGACGTGATGCGATCGCGTCCGCCGTCTTGAAGCCAATTCCGGAGATATCTCGCGCCAATCGATAGGGATCAGCTTTGATCGTCGCGATTGCGTCCTCGCCGTAGGTCTTGAAGATCCGCACGGCTCGTGCCGAGCTGACGCCGTGGCTGTAGAGCCAGACAATGATCTCTCGGATCGAGCGTTGGTCGGACCAGCCTCTGATGATCTTGGCTTCGCGGCCAGGCCCAATGCCGGTCACTTCCCTTAAGCGCGATGGCTCACGCTCGATGATGTCGAAGACGTCCTGCCCGAAAGCCTCAACCAATTTGCGCGCGTAACCGGGCCCGATCCCCTTGATCATCCCGGAGCCAAGATATTTCTGCAGGCCCTCAAGGGTCGTGGGCACCGTTGCCCTGATTTTCTCCGCCTTGAACTGAAGACCATGGTTGCGGTCGTTCAGCCAAATGCCTTCGGCGTCGATGAATTCGCCCGCGCCGATCGCAGCCGCGTGACCAGTGATCGTGACGAGATCACGCTGGCCGCGTACTTTGACCTTCAGAACGCAAAAGCCGCTATCGGCATTGTGAAAAGTGATGCGCTCGACCGAGCCCGTGAGGTGCTCCACGTTCAATTTGATGGTCGCTGGGTCGCACCATTTCCGGGTGTATTTTTGCCGCCGAGACGCTTTTCCCAATCGACCTGCGTGAAGGCGACTAGGAGCGCGAGCATCAGGAGCTCCAAGCCGATGCCGACGGAGCTCGTCAGAGAGTGTTTGAATGCCTCCCCCATGCTCGTCTTCTCAATCC
>JANMWM010000126.1:0-7353 GCA_031394005.1 Sphingomonas sp. | reverse complement strand
GCGGGCGTTCGGGCTGTCGCCGCACGAGAAGATCCTGCTCAAAGCGCTGCTCAAGGACATGGCCGACGATGGGCTGATCGACTCGGCGCCGGGACGGGCTTTCCAAAAGTCGGGCAGGGTGCCGCGCGTGACGGTGCTGCGGGTGGTGTCGGTCGAGGACGGGCAGGTGCTCGCGGTGCCCGAGCAATGGCATGCTGAAACCCCGCCGCCGCGGCTGCGTGTGCTTGAAAAGGGGCGGCGCTCGGCGCTGGCGCTCAACGACCGCATCTTGGCGCGGACCGAGGAGGCGGGGAACGGCCTCGTCGCGCACCCGATGAAATTGCTCGCCAAGTCGACTGAACTGCTGCTCGGTGTCGTCCGTGCGGAAGGTAGCCGCCACTACCTCACCCCGGTCGACAAGCGCGAGAGGCGCGAGTTCATGATCTCGAATTTGAATGATGCCGAGGTCGGCGACCTGGTGCTGGCCGAGCCCTCGGGTCGCCCGCCACGAGTGACCGCGCGAGTCGATGCAATCCTCGGTGACCCGTTCGCCCCGCGCAGCTTCAGCCTGATCGCGATCCACAAGCATGGCCTGCTCGATGTGTTCAGCGAGGACGCGATCGCGGAGGCCGAGCGGGTCGCGAAACAGTTGCTAGGTGAGCGCGAGGACCTCACCCATCTGCCCATCGTCGCGATCGACCCGGCCGATGCGCGCGACCATGACGACGCGATCTGGGCCAGCGCGCGTGACGACGGCGGGTGGGACGCGATCGTCGCCATCGCCGATGTTAGCTTCTATGTCCGCGAAGGCTCGGCGCTTGACAAGGAAGCGCGCAGCCGGGGCAACAGCGTCTATTTTCCCGACCGGGTCGTGCCGATGCTGCCCGAGGAACTCTCCACCGACATCTGCTCGCTGAAGGCTGGCAAGATTCGCGCGGCGATCGCCTGCCATTTGGTCTTCGGCAAGGACGGCGCGCTCAGATCGTGGCGCTTCACCCGCGCGAAGATCCGGGTCGCCGCCAACATCGCCTATGAGGATGCGCAGGCGGCGATCGATGCCTCATCCGACGAAATTGTCGAACTGGCCTCGTCGCCCTGCTCGATGCCGCCGGCCGATGGGGCGGTTACGCACGACCTGGTTGAAAAGGCTCTCAAGCCGCTATGGGCGTGCTGGCGAGCACTCTTCGCCGCGCGCGAGAAGCGCCAGCCGCTCGAGCTCGACCTGCCCGAGCGCAGAGTCATACTCGACGAGAAGGGGAGGATCCGCTCGGTTGTGGCGCGCGAACGGCTCGACGCGCACCGGCTGGTCGAGGATTACATGATCGCCGCCAACGTCGCCGCGGCCAAGGCGCTCGAGGCCAAGAAGGCCCCCGTGATGTATCGCATCCACGAAGCGCCGGGCCGCGAGAAGCTGGTCGCGCTCAAGGATTATCTCGCCACCTTCGACATCGAGTTCGCTCTCGGCCAGGTGATCAAGCCCGCGACCTTCAATCACCTTCTGGACCGCATCGGCGAGCATGACGCGCGCGCCGAGATCATGGAGCAGGTCCTGCGCACCCAGATGCAGGCGCGCTACGGTCCGCAGAACCTCGGTCATTTCGGCCTCGCGCTGGGCAGTTACGGCCACTTCACCTCACCGATTCGGCGCTACTCCGACCTCGTCGTCCACCGCTCTCTGGTGCGCTCGTATCATCTTGGCGAAGGCGGCATTTCCGACGGCGCGGCGGCGGGCATGGAGACGCTGGGCGAACATATCTCGATGCTCGAGCGCCGCGCGATGGAGGCCGAGCGCGAGACGATCGACCGCTATGTCGCCGCGTTCCTGAGCGATCGAGTCGACCAGTTGCTGCCGTGCCGGATCAGCGGGGTCCAGCCTTTTGGCTTTTTCGCGACGGTCGAGGGGTTGGGCGGCGACGGGCTCGTTCCCGCGGCAATTCTCGGCAATGAATATTTCCGCTATGATGAGGCAGCGAAGGCGCTTGTCGGGGACGACAGTGGGGAGACGTTCCGCATGGGGCAAAAGCTCGAGCTGAAGCTGGTAGAGGCCAACCCCGTGTCTGGCGCGCTGCGCTTTGAACTGCCTCATGGCAAGTTCGGCGGTCAGGGCAATCGTCCGCGCAAGGGCCGTACTTCGCCGCGTGGCCCGCGCCGCGGCCGACCCGCCAACATCCGCCATTAGGGTGGTCGAAAAGGGTCTCGTTGACGCTGACCCTGGCTGTCTAATTCCACGACCCGAAAATAATTTGATGGTTAAGAACTGCTAACCTGGCGCCTTAAGCAATTCTCAACGGTCACAGCCTAATTCTTCATTCAACCGGCGCCAACAGGACGGGTGCTGGTCGGGGGACGAAGGTCCCTTGGTGGAATATTTAGGAGACCGGACATGGTGAAGTTTCTCAAGCTGATCAAGAATACCAAGGGTGCCACCGCGATCGAGTACGGCCTGATTGCCGCTCTCATTGCCGTCGCTGCCATCGGCGCGATGCAGGGTATCGGCGGCAAGCTGAACTCGACCTTCAACAACGTCTCGAGCAAGCTCATCTAAGCTTGAACGACCGAATGTTACGTGGACGGCGGTGTCGAAAGACGCCGCCGTTTTCGTATGGGCGCGACGCTCCGAACCGCTAAGAAGGTCGTCATGCAGGGGGCGATGCCGAATTTCACCATCAGGCAAGCGGCGTCCGTCGGGTTGCTCGCCCTGGGCCTCATGGTGCCGGCGCTGCTCAACCGCTTCCCACTGGTCTTCCCCGACAGCGGCACCTATCTCGCGATCGCCTTCGGCTATGAATATGCCATCGACCGATCGAGCATCTATGGCTTCTTCTTAAAGCCATTCGTGATGCTGGTTCCGACCTTGTCAGGCCTGTGGCTCGCGGTCGGTGCGCAGGCGATGTTGCTGGCGGCGATCCTGTGGCCCGCCGCGCGACTCGTCGCCGGGAGCGCGTGCGGAGCGGCAATTGCGCTGGCGGCGACGCTCGTCGTCACCTCGCTCGGCTGGCATGCCGCCCAGATCATGCCTGACGCCTTCACCGGGGCGACAATCCTGCTCGCCTGGCTCGCGGCGCGCCGCGACCCGTCGGCGCCAGGTGCTCCGTTGCTGTGGCTTGCCGCCAGCGCCGCGTCTCTGATGCACTACACCCACATCCCGCTGCTGCTCGTCTCTGCGTCGGCGACGGTTCTCGGCGCACGACTATTCGGTCTTGAATGGCGCCGTATCGCTGGCCGCGTCGCGGCTGCGTTGGTCGCGACCGGGTTCGCGTTCGCCATCCAGATTGGCTTCAATGCGCGGGCGCTCGATCGGCCGACGGTGGCGCCGATGGGGTCGCTGTTCCTCTATGCACGGCTAAACGAGGACGGGCTGATCACGCCGTGGCTCGCCGACCATTGCGGCCGCGATGCCCCGCCGCGACTGTGCGCGCTGGCGCCGAGCCTGCCGCGCGGCAGTCAGGCATTCCTGTGGGGCGGAGATTACAGCCCGATTACCGCGCTCATTTGGCACCCGCCGCGCGACGCCGACCGCTGGCCGTGGATCGACGAATTCGCCATTGTCGATCGCGGCGCGATTGCCGCCCGCCCGCTCGACTTCCTCGCCAACAGCGCGAGCGGCGCCGCGCGGCAGTTCGTCCATTTCGAAGTACTCGATGACGAATGCCCGACGGGGTGCCACGAGCGGACTGGCGGGATCGCGGCAACGCTGATCAAATATCGCCCCGCTCTGCTACCGGCGCTCGACCGATCGCGTCAGGTGCGCGATTCGAACCCCAAGGTGCTGCTTCGTGCAATCACCACCCCCGTCGCGGGATTCGCGCTGTTCGCGCTGCCGTCGCTGCTCATCGCCGCCTGGTGCCGCCGCGACCGGGACGCATTCACGCTAGTGTTGGTGATCATGCTGGCGCTGGTCACCAATGCGACCCTCGCCGGAGCGCTGAGCGACGTCCACGACCGCTATCAAAGCCGTGTCGTGTGGCTTGCCCCGTTCGCCGCGCTGCTATTGCTCGCGCGATGGGGTTCCCATCGATGGATCCGGAGAAAGTGGTGGAGCCGTGGGGGATCGAACCCCAGACCTTCGCAATGCCATCGCGACGCTCTCCCAGCTGAGCTACGGCCCCACTTATCCCGACTTTAGGCGATGTTATCCGTGCTGGAAACCCGGAAAAAAAATCGCTTAGAGCCTGATCGTTTGAGGCGGAAGCTTGTCGCGGTTCCACCGATGGCGTGAATCAGGCTTCAAACAGGCGCAACCCTTAATGCTCTTCTTCCTGGCCGCCGGTCTCTACGCCCAGCCCTTCCTCGCTGGTCTGCAAGTCGACCTCGTCGTCGGCCGAAGGCTCTTCATCCTCGTCGGGAGCGAGATCCTCGGCGGCGAGATCGTCATTTTCCTTCTTGTCGGGCTGCGCCGCCTCGAACGCCTGAGGCTGCTTCGACTTGAGCACAGATTCGGGAATGAACGTCGCGCCGCACGCGATGCACGTGACGGGCTCGTCATTGCCAAGATCATAGAAGCGGGTCGAACATTTGGGGCAAGTGCGCTTGTGACCCCATTCGGGCTTGACCATCTGGTCACGTCTCCAGTGTTTTCGGTGAGGCCGGTTCGGCCAGTCGGCGGGCGCCTTGCCATAGCCTCGCCCCCCTGTCAAAGCGCGGCCCCGTGGAGCGCTCCATTGTCATCACGGTCGACGGCCCCGCTGCAAGCGGTAAGGGGACGATTGCACGGGCGCTGGCCGGTCATTACCGTTTACCGCACTTGGATACCGGAACGCTCTACCGTTTAGTCGCGCTCGCGCTGCTGCGCTGGGGCGGTGACCCGGCGAGCGAGTTCGAGGCGGTGCGCGCGTGCAAGGCTGGGCTGGTGCCCCCCGACGACCCCGAGCTTCGCTCCGAAATCGTTGGCGAAGTCGCCTCGCGCATCTCGGCCTTCCCCGCCGTCCGCGCCGCGCTGCTCGACCGCCAGCGTGATTTTGCCGCGCAGGCCTCGGGCGCGGTTCTAGACGGGCGTGACACGGGCACCGTCATCGCCCCCGATGCGACCGCCAAGCTGTTCGTCACCGCCAGCCCCGAGATCCGCGCCCGCCGCCGCTTCGACGAACTCGTCGGGCTGGGAAAGACCGTCCATTTCGACGAAGTGCTGACCGACATCCGCGCGCGCGACGAACGCGATTTGGGCCGAGCCGACGCGCCTCTGGCGATGGCCGAGGATGCAATGCTGCTCGATACGGGAAAGCTCGGCGTCGAAGAAGCGATCGCCGCTGCGGTAGCTCTGGTCGACTGGCGGCTGGCCTAATCCGCAGCCGGCAGCGGCTCGATCGCGATGATCGTGACCGGGGCAGGGGCGCCCGGCGCCTCGAGCTCTTCGCCGACCTCGCCGCCGATCAGCGCCTTTGCCAGTGGCGCCGCGAACGACAGAAGGTGGTTCGCGGGATCCGCCTCGTCATGCCCGACGATGTCGATTCGCCGCCGCTCGCCATCGCGCTCGATCGTCACCCGCGTGCCGATCGCCACCGTCTCGCCCGTCGGCAGCGGCGCGAACTGCGCGCTCGCCAGCCGGCTCCGCCAATAGCGCAGGTCGCGCAACACCGCCTTGCGCTTCTCCACATCCTGCTCGTCAAGCAGCGCCGCCTCATACTCGGCATTGCGTGCCTCGATCAGCGCCAGCCCGCGCTTGGTCACAAGGTTCGGCCCTGGAGGAAGCGGCAGCTCGAAGCGGGGCTCGAGATGCTCCTCGTCGCTATCCCGGCGAAAGGCGACGCTCATCGAGCGGACAAGGGTGTGGAGCGGCGCGCGAACATCGGGCAAGCTTAGCAGGGCGCTCTTGCGTCGCCCAGTCACTAACCTTGCCTCTGCACCCCCTTCTGCGCTAATGGCGTCCGCATCCAGCGGCGACGTCCCGCGGGCGGCCCGTCTTTCCGGCGAGCGCGGCGATCCCGGTGCTGCTCCGCACCATCGGGCGTTCGCGCTTTTCGCGTCGGCCAGCCCCCCGCAACGCAGCCGATGGACGCTCTCCCGGCATGGGGTCGGAAGGGCAATTTAAGTTTCACCAAAGTCCGCTCGACGAAAGCCGACCATGTTGGTCCTGGCAAGCGGCCGAAACAATTACTGAAAGACCACCATATTTATGGCTACAACGGCATTTCCCACCCGCGACGATTTCGCCGCGCTTCTCAATGAATCGCTGGGCGGCGAGAACGAGTCCTTCGAGGGCAAGGTCGTCAAGGGCATCGTCACCGCAATCGAGAACGACCTCGCGGTGATCGACGTTGGCCTCAAGTCCGAAGGCCGCGTGCCGCTGCGCGAGTTCGCAATGCCCGGCCAGAAGGCCGAACTGAAGGTCGGCGACGAAGTCGAAGTGTTCGTCGACCGGGTCGAGAATGCCAGCGGCGAAGCGATGTTGTCGCGCGATCGCGCCCGCCGCGAAGCCGCTTGGGACAAGCTGGAAAAGGAATTCGAGAAGGGCGAGCGCGTCGAAGGGACGATTTTCGGCCGGGTCAAGGGCGGCTTCACCGTTGACCTCGGCGGCGCCGTGGCCTTCCTGCCGGGTTCGCAGGTCGATATCCGGCCGGTGCGCGATGTCGGCCCGCTGATGGACCTGCCGCAGCCGTTCCAGATCCTCAAGATGGATCGTCGCCGCGGTAATATCGTCGTGTCGCGTAGAGCCATCCTCGAGGTAACCCGCGCCGAACAGCGCACCGGCCTCATCCTGACCCTCGCCGAGGGCCAGGTTATTGAGGGGGTCGTCAAGAACATCACCGATTACGGGGCGTTCGTCGACTTGGGCGGGATCGACGGTCTGCTCCACGTCACCGACATCAGCTACAAGCGCGTCGGCCACCCGAGCGAAGTCATCGCCATCAGCGATACGGTCAAGGTGCAGATCATCCGCATCAACCGCGAAACGCAGCGCATCAGCCTCGGCATGAAGCAGCTCGAGAGCGACCCGTGGGAAGGCGCCGCGGCGAAGTATCCTATCGAGGGTAACTTCACTGGCCGTGTCACCAACATCACTGAATACGGAGCGTTCGTCGAGCTCGAGCCGGGCATTGAGGGTCTCGTCCACGTGTCGGAAATGAGCTGGACCAAGAAGAACGTCCACCCGGGCAAGATCGTGAGCACTTCGCAAGAGGTCGAGGTCAAAATCCTCGAGGTCGACGAGGAGAAGCGTCGCATTTCGCTCGGGCTCAAGCAGGCCCAGTCGAACCCGTGGGGCGACTTTGCCGACAAGCACCCGGTCGGCAGCCAGGTCGAGGGCGAAGTCAAGAACGCCACCGAATTCGGCCTGTTCATCGGTCTCGATGGCGACGTCGACGGCATGGTCCACATGTCGGACATCGCCTGGGGCGTCACCGGCGAAGAGGCGCTCGCGCTTCATCACAAGGGTGA
>JANMWM010000073.1:0-4162 GCA_031394005.1 Sphingomonas sp. | reverse complement strand
ATGTGGTGTAGCTTTGTCGGCAGCAAATCTGACCGGGCGCGCGCTATCCAACAGGCGCTGTAGCGGCCGGTCAGATTTGCGGGTGGTCACCGACGATCTTTTGGTAAGCTTGGGTTGCAACACTCGAGTTACGGAGATCACCGATGACCACGACCAAGATGGACTTACGCGACGTTGTAGGAAAGACCCCTGACGCCGATTTTCTGCGCGACATGATCGGTTTTGCGACCAAGCGGCTGATGGAGCTCGAGGTGGGCGGCCTGACCGGCGCTGGGTACGGCGAGAAGGATCCCGAGCGGCTGGTTCAGCGTAATGGCTACCGCGAGCGCGACTGGGAGACGCGGGCCGGCACGGTGGAGCTGCACATCCCCAAGCTCAGGAAGGGAAGTTACTTTCCTGGTTTTCTCGAGCCGCGCCGGATGGCGGAGAAGGCGCTGACGGCGGTCATTCAGGAAGCTTACATCCAAGGGATATCGACCCGCTCGGTCGACGATCTCGTCAAGGCGATGGGGATGAGCGGGATCTCAAAGAGCCAGGTCTCGCGGCTGTGTGAGGAGATCGACGAGCGCGTCCACGCGTTCCTCGACCGCCCCATCGAGGGCGACTGGCCGTATCTGTGGATCGACGCCACGTACGTCAAAGTCCGGCAAGCCGGCCGGATCGTGTCGGTGGCCGTGATCATTGCGGTGGGTGTCAACACCGACGGCAAGCGCGAAATTATCGGCATGGATGTCGGCGCGTCGGAAGCTGAGGCTTTCTGGACCGCGTTCATAAGAAAGCTGACCCGCCGGGGCTTGCGCGGGGTCAAGCTGGTGATCTCCGATGCGCATGAAGGTATCAGGGCCGCTGTCTCCAAACTGCTGTGTGCCAGCTGGCAACGATGCCGGGTTCACTTCATGCGCAATGCGCTTGCCCATGCCGGCAAGAGCGGACGCCGTGTCGTCTCCGCCTTTATCGCGACTGCCTTCGCCCAGGAAACGCCTGAAGCTGCCAGTCAGCAATGGCGCTCGGTTGCTGACCAGGTCAGGGCAAAGGTCCCCAAGCTGGCAACCCTGATGGACGAGGCCGAAACCGATGTCCTCGCCTACATGACCTTCCCCAAGGAACACCGCGCCAAGATCTACAGCAACAATCCGATCGAACGGCTCAACGGCGAAATCAAAAGGCGCACCAACGTCGTCGGCATCTTCCCCAATGAAGCTGCCATCACCCGGCTGATCGGCGCCATCCTCCTGGAACAGAACGATGAATGGGCAGTCCAAAGGGCGCGCTACATGACCCTTGAAACCATGGCGCCGTTGAGCGACAACCCCATCGTCATGCTCTCGGCTGTTCCCGGCTCATGACCAACTCCGGCTACGCTGGAGATCGCTGTGGCTTCTCTCGCGAAGTTACACCACGCAATGGGACACGACCGTTAAAACGAGAGGCCGCACTGAAGCACCCGCTGTCCAAGGAGGTTTATAGCCTTATGAACCAAGTCCTTCGGTGTGATGAAGCGGTCAGCGCATACCTCGCTTGAGCGAAGGAGCGCAGCCCTGAATGTCCGCAAACCACCCAATCCCGGTCATTCGGTTACCGATCAGGATGGGTACCAAGTGTCAGAATTTGACCACTAGGTGGATAGTGCCCGGTCCGCTTCGGGGAAGTAAGCGCTTTTAAGCGGATGTTTGAACAAACACCGGCTATCGGAAGTCACTCGTCCAATTCCCACCTCCCGGATTGCCATGCGCGGGTGTGATCAGGCCAGCGAGAAGGCCCCAAGATGCTCGTAATTTACCTACTGCAAACTGTCGTGCCGCTCGCCCTGATCGCGTGGATCATGCTCGCTCCGCAATGCAGTAGTATCGGGTTCTGGGTCCAGGCAGTGTCTACGGGCCTGGGCATCGTTGCGCTCATGCTGACGGGCGTTCTTCTCTTTCCTCCATGGTGGGCCCCATGGGCGTTTGGCCTATTGTTGGTTCTTGCCATCACTATCGCTTTGCGCCGGCGGACGCTTGCATCCTCGAAACCACACGGCATTGCTGCTTGGATTATCATTACCGGATTCGCCGCCTTCGCGTTGTTCGCTGCCAACCAAATGCGCTTGACCTATGTGGCCGCTAAAATACCCGAGGGCGCGGCAGTGGATCTCGCGCCCCCGCTTGGCGCGGGGCGCTATTTGGTCATTAATGGCGGCGCGGCGACTGTGCTGAATGCCCATGCGGACGCGCTCGACCAATCAAATCCTGCGCACCACGCTTTCTACGGGACCGCATTTGGTGTCGATATCGTCGTGATTGATCGTTTTGGCCTTCGCGCTGACGGCGTTAATCCAAGCGATCCGCGACGTTATCACATTTTCGGCACACCAGTCGTGGCGCCTTGCGCGGGGACAGTGATCGCCGCGGTCGATGGTTTTCCTGATATGCGGGTCCCCGAGCAAGACAATAAACACCTCGCAGGCAACCACGTCATCCTGCGCTGTGGTAGCGTCGATATCGTGCTAGGGCATTTTCATCAGGGTTCGGTCCGGGTGGCTCCGGGCGAGGAGCTTGCTGTGGGTGCAGCGATTGCCCAGGTTGGGAATTCAGGTTCAAGCGGCGAGCCGCATCTCCATATTCACGCGCAGCTTCCCGGCACTCGAGCGACACCCTTTTCCGGGCGCCCCATACCATTGCGTCTCAATCGCCATTTCTTGATACGTAACGAACGATATGTCGTGCCCGAGGCGAATTAAGGTTCATATAACTCAAACTTCGCTGCTCCGACTCTCAAAGTCGAAACCTAAAACAGTCGGCCGGTCTAGTGGCCGTCGTTGAGCTTAGGCTTCGCTCGCGATTGATCTGAAAGTTTGCCACCGGTTGAAAAGACTGCTCCGTAATCACCTTCGATCCTTTCGACCCCCGCCCTGCAGGGTGGGCATCATCGCTGAGATAAGCTGACCTCCCAAGCCGACGAGGCCCAGAGGCGTGGTCAATGATGCAGCCCATTGAGGTATGCTCTGGCCTCGGATCACGTCGGCGAGCAGGGCCTCACTGACCATAGTCAGCGTAAACGCTATCGCGCCTATCGACAGCAGTTGCCGAAAGGTGAAAAACCGATTGCTGGTAATACGGCGCGCTACGAACGAACTGGCAATCACTAAGATCGGTATCTCTAATAGCACGGCAGCCGTTTCCCCCAGCCGAGGCGCTATCACGAGCGTGCGGCCAACCCCCATTGCAAAGGCAAAGCCGAAGATGATCACGAAGTAGACAAGCCCCGTGAGAATAGCGACCATTGGCCTCTTTCGACAAAGTTCGTCAGTCACTGGGCGCGCGGCGGGGCGGAGTGGGGACGGAGGAAAAGACTCAGGAGCAAGCCGTCCACGACTAGAAACGCGCCGAGGTAACCCGCGATGCCGATGTTACGAAGCATCATGCCGATTAGCCCAGCGAGCGCCAGCAGCCCACCGATGATCATGCTGAACCGGATAGCGCGATTAAGTCCACCGCCGCGGAAGGCAGGGGCTGCGAACAGCATCGCAAGGGCGAAGAAAAAGTCCCCGGCGAGAATTTCCAACGCATAGACGACGGAAGGCCACTTAAACGCAAGAAACGAGTCTACCACGGCGCTCTCGGTAAACCCGCGCTGACTGCTCAGTGTCAGGATCATGAAGTGCACGCTGCAGGTTATGGTGGCCATCATTCCTGTGAAAATAAGCGCAACGAGGCTCAGCCCCTTCGTTTGGTGCGGTGACCAAACATGGACCGATGCCATCAAAGCGACCATTGCAGGTGCCAGAACGAGAATGAGGGCCTCCAGCACCGTAAAATACGGGTATCCCATCGGCTGGTTCGGCGCAGCTAAGGACGCGAAACCGAGTGTCAACACGACGGTATAGGCGAGACCGACGATCAAAATGAACGTGGCTGAGACGATGCCTATCAGTTGCGTCGGTCTGGATAACTCTGTGGCCATAGCGCATCTTGGGCGAGTTGAGCCGAGAACCCTAATGGCGCTCAAATGATGTTCATTTCTCCGGCAAGCGTCGCTTCGATATCAGACAGGTCCTAGACGAACGATGGCACCGCGCCTCCGGGAGTGACTTCAAGCTCCCAACAATGGTCATTGTCGAGACGCCCGGCGCGCTGGAGGAGCAGACCGTGCAGCTTCATCACCCGGTAGACGCGTTTGGGGT
>JANMWM010000039.1:0-3512 GCA_031394005.1 Sphingomonas sp. | reverse complement strand
GAAGCGGTCGGCGTTCCACCAGTAGCTCGGGCACGAGGTCGAGCAGCAGGCGCACAGGATGCACTCGTAGAGGCCGTCGACCTTGGTGCGGTCCTCGGGGCTTTGCAGCCGCTCCTTGCCCGACGGCGGCGGCGACGCGCTTTTCAACCACGGCTGGATCGAGGCATATTGCGCGTAGAAATGGGTGAAGTCGGGGACAAGGTCCTTGACCACGTCCATGTGCGGCAACGGCGTGATGCGCACCTCGCCCGAAAGATCCTCGATCGCGGTGGTACAGGCCAGCCCGTTATTACCCGCCATGTTCATCGCGCACGATCCGCAAATCCCCTCGCGGCACGAGCGGCGGAAGGTCAGCGTCGAGTCCTGCTCATTCTTGATCTTGATCAGCGCGTCGAGCACCATCGGCCCGCATTTGTCGAGGTCGATGGTGTAGCTGTCGTAGCGCGGATTGGCGCCGCTGTCGGGATCGTAGCGATAAACTTTGAACGACTTCAGCCGCCTACCATGGTCGGGAGAATGGGCCTTGCCCTTTGTGATGACGCTATTCTTGGGAAGCGTGAACTCGGCCACCGATGGCTCCTGGATGACGGACGTACTGCGCCGCTACCATGCAGCGCGGTGGGTTTCAAATGGGGCGTGGTAAGTCGTTCGTCGAGGGAGCGCGCAATTTCGGCGCCGTTGGTAGCGCCGTTCGTCGGTTGGTCGAACGCGGTGTGACCGCTAGACCGGTCCGAAGGCACTGTATTGCTCATCTGATACAGGAGAGCCGGTTTCGACGTTCGTTCCTCTTGCCGCCCTCGCGGCGGCGCTGTCGCCCGCGGGTCCTGCCGCCGCACCTGCGGGCGTTGCGGCGCTTGGCGCTGCGCCCATCATCGAACGGCGGCTGACCAGCTATCCGGCATCCTATTTTGCCCCGTTCGCGCCGTCGACCGAGCTCGACATGGTCTAGCGCATTCCCGGCTTCAGCCTCGATCTGGGCAACAGCGACGTGCGCGGATTTGCCGGAACCGTGGGAAATGTCGTAATCAACGGCGCTTGCCCGAGCAGCACAGCCGAGCCTCTGGCGACCGACCTCGCGCGGATCCCGGCAAAGCAGGTCGTGCGCGTCACGCTGGAACCGGTTGACCTTTATGAAGCCGATTTTTCGGGCAAGCCGCAGATGCTCAATATCGTGTTGGGAAACAGCGGTGGCCTGAGCGGTACGACGACGCTGTCGCTACGGCGAATCACTCCCGGCGAGGTCATTTCCGACGGGCAGGCGTCAATGCCGTGGAAACGCGGGGTGTCGAGTCTCACTTTATCCGCCAGCGCCAACCGGGCAGATTCGGCCGAGGAGGGGACGGATCGGCTGTAAGACTTTCCGGCCCCGACCCTGGTCGAATTCCGGCGCAAGGTGAACCGCATCCATGACCGCTTGCCCTATGCCTCGGCCAACTAGGCGCTGGAGGGAGCGCCCGATCGCGCGATCCGGGCGAATATCCGTTTTTCGCCCGGAAAGTTCGCCCTCGACCAGGCCAATCATGTCGAACCCGCGGGCGGACCGGCGCGCGACGACCATCTTCGCGAGGACCATTGCAGCAGCGCGTTTGAATTGGGCGGGGATGTGACTCGACCGCTTGCCGAGGAAGCGATCAAGCTCGTCGCGCTCGCGACTCGGACCAAGCGGGACCAGTATGACGGGTCATTCGTTGGCGGCCGCGCCGTCCCCGTGGGCGGGTTCGAGCAGGAAGTCCGCTCGCAGCGCAACGAGAGTGTCGGTCGCCTCAACGGGACCCGCGAAAAGCTGGCCGGAATGCGGGTCGAAGTCGGCGGCGAGGTCGCGCTCAACACGCTCGACAGCCATGTCCGTCTCAGCGCGATCGGCCCGGGCGGCGCGCGGACACCGATCACCCTTCCCATCGCCAACGCTTTCGTGCGCGAGAAGCGGGCCGAAGTGTCCGTCGACGCCGGGCGAAACGTCACCGACCGCCTGTGCGTCGATGCGGGGTTCGCCTACGAGAAATCTGTGCTGACCGTAACCGGCGACACCCGCGCGAGCCGGACACTCGGCTTTCCCAAACCAAGCGTCTCGCTCGACTGGCGGGCGCGCGGCGGGTGGCACGTCCAGGCGTCGCTCAAGCGAACCGTGGCCCAGCTCGATTTCACTGACTTCGTGTCGACCGCCGAGTCGACGGTCGACCGGATCAACGGCGGCAATGCGCAGCTGTTGCCCCAGCGCGCGTAGGAAGCACGCGTCACGGGGGAGCATCCGATCCTGGGCGACGGACTGGTCAAGCTCGACCTCGGCAGTGACCGGATAGAGTTACTCGAGGACCGCATCCTGACCCCCGAGGGGTTTGACGCGCCAAGCAATATCGGAAGCGGGACGCGGCGGTATGCGGCCCTGACGCTGGACTTGCCGCTGGCCAAGCTCGGCATCAAGGGCGGGCGGCTTAAGGCGAGCGGCCAGCTGCAATCGACGCGGGTCGACGATCCGGTCATTGGCAACTCGCGCCCATTCAGCGGGTATTGGCCCAAATGGGAATGGAGCCTGGATTATCGCCAGGACCTTGGCCGCTTGGCCGATGGCGCCAACCTGACGGAGCGCACCCGCTTTTCCTACTTCAGGATCGACGAAATCGACTCAATTCGCAATTCGAAGCCGTTCATGACCGCCTTCGTCGAATATCGGCCGACCAAGTCGACCACGGTCACGTTCGATATCGACAATCTGCTCAACACGCACGGGTCAGCGGCTCCGGCTGCTCTCCTTCCCGAGCCACGCCACCCCGCCCCGCCTGTTCGAAATGCGCAACCAATACAGTCATCGCGAGATTAAGATCACGCTGAAACGCAACTTCGGCTAACGGTCCTTGCCTGGCTCGACAGGGTCCATCAGCTTGCGCGTCAGATAGATCATCTCGAGCGCGTGGGTGCGCGCGGTCTGGCGGAGGTTGGCACCGGCCGCATGGCCGCCCTCGGTATTCTCGTAGAAATAGAAGGGCAGCCCCATTTCCTCCATTCGCGCGGCAAACTTGCGCGCGTGCTGCGGGCCGACGCGGTCGTCCTTGGTGGTGGTGAAGATGAACGGCTGGGGATAGGCGACGCCCTTGCGCAGGTTCTGGTAGGGCGACGTCTTGTCCCAGAAGGCGCGAACGGCGGGATCGGTAATGCTGCCATATTCGCCTTCCCAAGAGGCACCGGCGGCGATCTTCGAGATGCGGATCATGTCGAGCAGGGGAACGTCGATGATCACAGCGTTCCACAGCTCGGGGTGCTGGGTGAACTGGACCCCGGTCTGCAATCCCCCGTTTGAGCCGCCGCTGATACCAAGGCGGCGGGGAGAAGTGACCTTGCGCGCAATCAGGTCGCGGCCGACCGCGGCGAAATCGTCATAAATGATCTGGCGCTTGGTGCCTAAGCCGGCCTCGTGCCATTTAGGCCCGAATTCGCCCCCGCCCCGGATGTTGGCAAGGGCGTAAACCCCGCCCTTCTCGAGCCACAGCTTGCCGGTGGTCGAGGAATAGCTTGGG
>JANMWM010000028.1:0-9960 GCA_031394005.1 Sphingomonas sp. | reverse complement strand
GCTGGCCGCCGACCCCGCGCTCTACCTCCACCACCCGACGATCACCGATCCGTCGATGGCGCCAGAGGGCTGCTCGACCTTCTACGCACTCGCCCCGGTTCCCAACATGGGCCAGGCGGACGTCGATTGGGAGAAGGACGGGGAAGCCTATGCCGATACGATCATCGACACGCTCGAAGCGCGGCTGATCCCCGACATCCGTAGCCGCATCCGCACCCGCTTTCATTACACCCCGGCCGACTTCAAGGGCGACCTCGCCGCGCACCTCGGATCGGCATTCAGCCTCGAACCTGTGCTCACCCAGAGCGCGTGGTTCCGCACTCACAACCGCGACGACAAGATTTCGAACCTCTATTTCGTCGGTGCCGGCACCCACCCCGGCGCGGGCATCCCCGGGGTCGTCGGCAGCGCCGAGGCGACCGCGCGGCTGATGCTCGAGTGACCCCACAAGAACGTCAGGCGCTAGTCGACGAGTCTGGCCGGATCATCGCCCAGGGCTCGAAAAGCTTCCGTTTCGCCAGCCAGATTTTCGACGAGGAGACACGCGGTCGCAGCTGGCTGCTCTATGCTTGGTGCCGCGCTTGCGACGATGTCACCGACGGCCAGACTCTCGGCCATGACGCGGTCACCCCCGACAACCCCGCCGAGCGGATCGCCTTCCTCCGCGCCAAGACCGCCGACGCGCTCGTGGGCGAGCCGACCGGGCTTGCCGCGTTCGACGCCTTCGCCACCGTCGCCGCCGAGTGCGCGATCCCCGCTGCCCTCGCCGCCGACCACCTCGCCGGGTTCGAACGCGACGCCACCGGCTGGACCCCCGCAACCGAGCACGAGCTGCTCAGTTATTGTTATCAGGTAGCCGGCGCCGTGGGCATGATGATGGCTCATGTTATGGGTGTGACCCCCCACGATAAGGACACCCTCAACCGCGCGGCCGACCTCGGCATCGCCTTCCAGCTCGCCAACATCGCGCGCGACATCGTCGAGGACGCGAAGGTCGGTCGCCGCTACCTCCCCGGCAGTTGGCTCGCCGAGGAAGGCCTCACCGGCGCCGATCTCGCCGATCCCGCGAAACGACCCGCACTCGCGCGCATTGCCAGGCGCCTCGCCGCCCTCGCCGACCGCTACCGAGCCAGTTCGAAGGTCGGCGCCGCGCGCCTCCCTTTCCGCAGCCGCTGGGCGGTCAACTCCGCCGCTTGGATCTACGGCACCGTCGCTACCCGCGCGGTGCAGCTCGGCGAGCGCGCGTGGGACAGGCGAATCTCGATCCCGCGCCGAGAAAAAATCGGTCTTGTGCTAATGGCGCTCGGCGACTCGCTCCGCACCCCTCGCGAGGTCAGCCGCGACGGCTTGTGGACACGGGCGTCCGATTGAGCGGGTGGTTCACGCTTCAGAGGGTTCCGAAGCGAGCACGCGTTTCGGCGCCCTGACCCCGGCCCGACCGCTCGCCGCAATTGCCGCCTTCAACGCCTCGACCGGCGGCGCATAGATAAACCCGAAACTCACCGTCCCCTCACGAGTCTCGACTACGTGGTGGATCCGATGCGCCTGCACGATCCGCTTGAAATACATCGACCGCGGCACGATCCGGTGCGCCACGCGCCGGTGAACGATGACGTCGTGAAACCCGAAATAGATCGCGCCATAGGACGCAATCCCCGCCCCGATCCACGTCGCCCACTCACCCCATCCCCAGCGCACTCCGCCCGCCAGCAACAGGATCGACGGCCCGGCAAAGATCACCGCGTAAAAATCGTTGAGTTCGAACATGCCCGTCCGCTCGCGATGATGACTCTCGTGAAGCCACCAACCCAGCCGCCCATGCATCACCCAGCGGTGCGCAACATACGCGACCCCCTCCATCACCGCGACGGTGGCGAAGAAGAGCAGTATTCCAGACAGAACGGACGTCATCATGACTACATAGGCGCTCCATTCCCTGAAAGGGAGGGGCTGGAGATGGATTTACTTCGTCGCTGCCAGGAACCGCATCAGCTCGGCCAGCGTCGATTCCATCTGGTCCTGCATCTGCGTGACCAGCTCATTCTCGCGCATGTGCTCATGGTCGAGCGGCTTGGAATAGCTGTCCGAGAACGACTTGAGGTCGTCTTGATCGAAGATTCCTTTCGCCACCAGCTTCGTCAATATCACCAGCAAGCCATTGGTATTGGCAATATTTCCCGCAACCAGCGCCTCGTCGACCAGGCTCAGCGTAGGGTCGCGCTCCTCGCCCGCCTCAACGTCGTCATCGTCGATCTCCGGCTCATCGATCGCATCGCTCATGGATGCCATCTTAGGCGGGATCGACGAACCCTGCCAAGAGCCGCCACCGCTCGGCCTTTGTCTCGAGTGCCGGCGTGTAAGCCGCGCTCGACGAGGGCAAGTCGATCAGCGTGAGCTTCGTCTTCCCCAGAGCCCGTCGCCCGATCGCAGCCGCCGTCCTGCCATTAAACCCCAAGGCCTCCAGCCGAGGATGCCCCGCGACAAACTCCGCCAGCGCATTGTGCCGCGCCCCGCGGATCGCGGCATCGAGGCTTCCCGGCCTCTCCGCGCGTTCGATCACGTCCCACAACGCCACCCCGCGCGCCGCCAACCGCTCCAGCCGCACCTCATAGTCAAGATCCGCAATACCCTCCCCCAACGCCGCACCCAGCAATCGCCAGAACTGGTTCGTCGGATGCGCGTAATAGCGCTGCGCCGTCAGGCTCGCGTCTCCCGGCAAGCTCCCCAACACCAGCAATCGCGCGTCCCGCGGCCCGACCGGCGCCATCGAAGCCTTGAGCGTCATCGCCCCGCCCTAGCCCGCGGGCCTCACCTTCGCTATGTCCGCGCGCCATGCCCGCACCACTCCGCATCGCCCTCTTCTCGGGCAACTACAACTACGTCCGCGACGGCGCGAACCAGGCGCTCAACCGGCTCGTCGGCTATTTGCTCGGGCAGGGCCACGCCGTCCGCATTTACTCGCCGACCACCGATACCCCCGCGTTCCCCCCGATCGGCGACCTGGTCAGCCTGCCCTCTGTCGCCATCCCCAAGCGCCCTGAATACCGCTTCCCGACCGGCATGACCCGTGAGGTCCGTCGCGACCTCGCCGCTTTCGACCCCGACATCGTCCATATTTCGTCACCCGACATTGCCGCGCGCCAGGCGATCGGCTGGGCGCGGCGCGCCGATCGTACGGCAATCGCCTCGATCCACACCCGCTTTGAAACCTATCTCTCTTATTATCACCTTCAGCTGTTCGAACCCGCGTTGCGCGCCCTCATGCGCCGCCTCTACCGTCAGTGCGACGCGCTCCTCGTCCCCGCCGAATCGACTGCCGCCGTGCTCCGCGCCCAGCGCATGAACCGCACCATCTTCCTGTGGTCGCGCGGGGTCGATCGCGAGCAGTTCAACCCGGGGCGTCGCGATCTTGCGTGGCGCCGCGAACAAGGGATTACAGACGACGAGGTAGTGATCGGCTTCCTCGGTCGGCTCGTGCTTGAAAAGGGCCTCGACGTTTTCGCCGACGCCTGCGACCTCCTCACCCAGCGCGGTGTCGCACACAAGGTCCTCGTGATCGGCGACGGTCCGGCGCGCACCTGGTTCGCCGAGCGCCTTCCGCAGGCGATTTTCCTTGGCCAGCAGACCGGCACCGACCTCGCCCGCGCCCTCGCCAGCGCCGACATCTTCTTGAACCCTTCGGTTACCGAGGCGTTCGGCAATGTCACCCTTGAAGCGATGGCTTGCGCACTTCCGGTCGTCGCCGCCGCCGCTACGGGCGCGAGTAACATTGTCCGCGACGGCGACAGCGGCAGCCTCGTCGAGCCGGGCGAGGTCGAGCAGTTCGCCGACGCGCTCGAAGCCTATATCCGCGACCCCGAGTTGCGCCGCGCGCACGGCGATCACGGCCTCGCCTATGCCGAAACGCAGGACTGGAACCGCATCAACGCCGCCGTCGAAGCTGCCTATTACCGGGTGATCAAACGGCGCGCCCGCATCGCGAGAGCGGTAGGTCGCTAGTGTTTGGTCGTTTGACGTTGCGGCGCTTTGCGCTTCGACGGAAATCGTGAATCAAGGACCAAATAAAACTCACTCGCCGAACCGCTTTTCCCAATCAACCAGGGTCAGCCCGACCAGCAGCAAGATCATTAAGACCTGCACAGCGATCCCCACCGGACTTGTCAGCGAATGCACGAACGTGTCGCCGATCGAGCTCTTTTCGATGCCCTTCGCACCCGCCGCATAGATTGAATAAGATACCACCCGCCCGACGAAAAAAGCCGCGGTGAACGGCAGCAACCGGATCCCGGTCAGCCCGGCCGCCTCGAACAATTGCGCCGACGGCACCGGCGACAGCACAAACAGCCCGAGCGCCAGCACCGTGTGCCGCTTGCGCTTCTCCAACTGCTCACCCGCAGCCGCGACATTGCGCGCCATTTTCTTGGGGATATGCCCCCCCAGTAGCCGAAAGCCATGCGCCAGCGCGAACCGCCCGATCGCCGCCGCGCTCGCCCCGGTCAGCACCAGCACGGGCAGCGGGATCGTCGAATTGAGTTCATAGACAACGATGATCGACCAGGTCGGCGGCCCGAACGCGGGGAGCAAATTCACGCCCACAACGATGGCGAACAGGATCAGGCAGGAGGTCAGCACGCACCCCCATCGAAGCGACGGAGGAGCGCGTCAACTTTTCCCTTGGTAGGGTTATTTCAGCCGTTCGATCCGCTGCGCCGCCTCGTCGAGGATGGCGGTCACCTCGTGAACCAGCACCTCGTCGAAGCCTTCGTGGGCGACCCGGTTGCGCAGCGCTGACATGAGGTTGCCCATCGCGCGGCTGATATTCGCCCCACCATGCGGCGCCCCGCGCGGTTTCGCCTCGTCGAGCCGCGCAAACAACGCGTCGATCTCGGCTTCATTCTCCGCGAGATGGGCGGTGCCCTCGGCCGTAACCGCATACGCTTTACGCGATCCTTCGGCCGCCTGCTCCTCGATCAGCCCCATGTCGGTCAGCATCGTCAGCGTCGGATAGATGACCCCCGGGCTCGGCGCATATTGGCCACCGGTCCTCTCCTCGATCGCGCGGATCAAGTCATAGCCGTGGCGCGGTTCATCGGCGATCAGCTTCAGCAGGACTAGCCGAAGCTCGCCCGATCCGAACATCCGCCGGCGTCCCCTGGGGCGTCCATCATCGCCGCCCCAGCCGCCACCGTGCCGGAGACCGCTGCGCGGCCCGCCGAACTCGAATCGGAATCCCTCTGGCCCAAACCGCACTCCGAAGCCGCCACTGCGACCGTCACTGGTTTCGTGGCCATCCCCGCTGATCTCGTTGTTTTCGCGGCGTCCCCCGCGCCGACCGCATCCGCGGCCCCTCATGTGCATGTGCATGTTCATTTGAAGCGTGTTTCCTTTGATACGATGGCTCTAAGATATATCTTGTAACAGTCTTTGTAAGGCTCATTCGCCAACGCACGTGATTTTTCTCCTAGAAGCGCGTTACTGACGTCAATGGCCGACCTGTTTGCCCCGCAAGAAGCGCCCCCTCCAATCGTCCCCGACTCCGTCCCGCTGGGCGGCCCGTTAGCCGACCGCCTCCGCCCCACGACCCTCGACGAGATCATCGGCCAGGAGCATCTCACCGGCCCCGACGGCGCGATCGGCCGCATGGTCGCGGCAGGCAAGCTATCGTCGATGATCCTGTGGGGCCCGCCCGGCACCGGCAAGACCAGTATCGCCCGTCTCCTCGCCGCCGCCGTCGGCCTACGTTTCGTCGCGCTGTCGGCGGTCTTCTCGGGCGTCGCCGACTTGAAGAAGATCTTCGCCGAGGCGCGCCAATTCGCCCGCACTGGCAGTAAGACCCTGCTGTTCGTCGACGAGATTCACCGCTTCAACCGCGCCCAGCAGGACGGCTTCCTCCCGTTCGTCGAGGACGGCACGATCACGCTGGTCGGCGCGACGACCGAAAACCCCAGCTTCGAGCTCAACGCCGCGCTCCTGTCGCGCTGTCAGGTCCTCATCCTTCAGCGCCTCGACAGCCGCGCGCTATGCAAGCTCCTCGACCGCGCCGAATCCCTCGTCGGCCGCGCCCTCCCTCTTACCCCCCCAGCCCGCGACGCGCTCGTCGCCAGTGCCGACGGCGACGGGCGCTTCCTCCTCAACCAGACCGAGACCCTGTTCGACATCGCCCCCGACGCCGAGCTCGACCCCACGGGGCTCGCCGCGCTCCTCCAGCGCCGCGTCGCGGTCTACGACAAGGACCGTGAAGGTCACTACAACCTCATTTCAGCGCTCCACAAATCGATCCGCGGCTCCGACCCGCAGGCTGCGCTCTACTATCTCGCGCGGATGCTCACCGCCGGCGAGGAACCGCTCTTCCTCCTCCGCCGCCTCGTCCGCGCCGCCGTGGAAGATATCGGCCTCGCCGACCCCCAAGCGCTGGTCCAGTGCCTCGCCGCCAAGGACAGTTACGACTTCCTCGGCTCCCCCGAAGGCGAGCTCGGCATTGCCCAAGCCTGCCTCTACCTCGCCACCGCCCCCAAATCGAACGCGGTCTATGTCGCGCAGAAGGAGGCATGGCGCAGCGCAAAGGAAACCGGTTCGTTGATGCCGCCGATGAACATCCTCGGCGCTCCAACAAAACTGATGAAGGATATCGGTTACGGCAAGGGCTACGCCTACGACCACGACGCCGAGGACGGCTTCTCTGGCGCCAACTACTGGCCCGACGATCTCCCGCCGCAGACCTATTACCGCCCGACCGACCGCGGCTTCGAGAAACGCCTCGCCGAGCGGCTGTCATGGTGGGAAAATGAGCGTAGAACCAGACGCGGAGATGGCGCGTTGAACGATCACGAACAGGGAGGCGACTAATGTATATCGACAGTTCGACGGGCGCTTACATGCGCGACCAGTTGGTCCTGTGGGGGCCACGAGTGCTCATCGCCATCCTCATCATCATCGCTACCTGGATCGCCGCGCGTGCGGTCAAGTGGGCGCTGCAGAAGACCGTCGACAAGTCGCCCACGCTCCAGCGCCATCACCATGGCGCGCCCGGCGAAAGCGTCGGCCACCAGCTCGGCACCATCGCCCAGCTGATCGTCTGGCTGGTCGGCATCATGGCCGCGCTGCAGTTCCTCGGCATCGGCCAGATCCTTGCGCCGATCAACGCGCTGACGCTGCAGATCTTCGGCTTCCTGCCGAAATTGCTCGGTGCGGGGCTCATCTTCTTCATCGGCCTGATCGTGGCGCGGATCGTCCGCAAGATCGTCGAGACCACGCTCAACGTCGCCAACGTCGACGGGCTCCTCGCCCGCGCCGGGATCGGCGACAATGCCCGGAACGACCCGGCGACGACCGCTTCGGCACCCGCCCCCGCGCCGACGACCCGCGCGACGCTCGCCAAGGCAGCCGGGATCCTCGTTTTCGCGCTGATCATCATCCCGGTATCGATCGCCGCACTGCAGGTACTCGGGATCGATGCGATCTCGATCCCCGCGATCAACATGCTCAACGAAATCCTCGCCGCCATTCCGCGCGTCCTCACCGCCGCGCTGTGGCTCGGGGTCGCGTTCATTGCCGGCCGCTTCCTTAAGACAATCATCGAGGGCATCCTGCCCCCGACCGGTTTCGACCAGGCGATCAAGTCGACCGGCATCCTGCCCGCGACCACGACCCCGTCGAAGATCGTCGCCAACATTGCCTTCGTCGCGATCATCCTCACCGCCGCGATCGAAGCCGCGCAGCAGCTCGGCGGCGGCACCATCGCAGTGTTCCTGGCGCAAGTCACCGAGCTCGGCGGAAAGGTCATCTTCGGCACGTTGATCATCGTTGCCGGCGTGTTCCTCTCGCGAGTCATCGCGGGCCTCGTCGGCTCATCGACCGGTGATGGCGGCTATGCCCAGACCATCGTCCGTTATGCGATCATCGCGCTGTTCACCGCGATCGGACTGACCTTCATGGGTCTGGCCGATGCAATCGTGATGATGGCGTTCGGGCTGATCCTTGGCTCGGCGACGATCGCCACCGCTCTTGCCTTCGGGCTTGGCGGGCGCGAGGCAGCGGGCAAGTTCCTCGAACGTTACGCCGATCGCGCGGCGAGCCAGGCCTCGCTTCCGCCCAAGGCCCCGCCCGCGCCGCCTCGCGAGCCGGCTGATCCGCAGCCGCCGCTGGTCTGAAAATCCTCCCCGGAACGATCGTCAGGTTGAACTGCTCCTGTCTGTCTAGGGTCATGCCGGGGACATGACGGTTTGGTGAAGAATGACCAAACGTGCTTGGTGGAGGGACTGCAGTCACGCGAACTGCACACCGACATCTCCCACACCGAAGACTGGACCTTCCGCCTGCTGTGACGCAAAGCGTTTGGCGATGCCGGTTTAGCTCAGATGGTAGAGCAGCGGTTTTGTAAACCGAAGGTCGCGGGTTCGATTCCTGCAACCGGCACCACCAATTTATTGTCTTTTATCAGTATGTTAGACGCGGCAAGCGTTGTCAATATTGTCGCGTAGTTACCGAGGGATAGGTCGCCCGTTCGATCAGCGCGCGGACAAGAGACTGCTTACTCAGCGACTTTGCAGGAAGATGCGGGGTGTTATCTCCCGAGGGCCGATAGCGAGTCTGTGCATCAGGGGCGCGGATCGAGCTGAGATGACCAGCAATTCTTGGGGGCAGAAACTCCAATGAGCCCTGAGAAGGCTCGGTTGAGCAACCCGCGGCGCGCCGTCAGGAAACACCGAACAGCGAGCACTGTTGCTCCCATCGGTAGGGAAGGCGCGGGGTCCGGACCAGAGGCGTTGCGCTCAAGGTAGCCGGCTGCACTCCGCCCAGGATCGACTTGACCAGGCTTGGCGCAAGATAACTCACGCGAGCCAGGGCGATTGCATAATCGCGTCCGTACCCGAGTTCGGCCGCTGCCTGGTCGAGCGAGCCACTATCCAGAATGGCCTTGCGCACCGCGAACGCCCGGGCCAGCAGCTTGACCAGATTGGCATCGGCGGGGGTTGGATTTCCTACGGCCTCCAGCAGCATTCTGGCCTGCTTGCCGACGCGGATTAGAGCTGGCGGAAGAGCGGGGCTAAACTTCAGGCCATCCTCTTCAGTGAGGAGCGCGTCGATCGCGTCGAGTTTCAAGTCGATCGTCAGCCCAGCAACCGACACGTCGATGCGACTGATGAGGGCAAGCAGAAGCGCGCGCTGCTCGGAGCCGGGCGCGTCATCGAGCACGGCCGTGGCGCCGTGCCGGGCATTCTGAAGTCGCGTGATGACGTCACTATCGAGATCACCTTTGCGGCTGCGCTCGTGGACACGCTTGTGGATCTCGGCGGTCAAAGCGCAGCAGGTGATCCGCTCGATCTCGACCGCGCCCACGCGCCAGGCGGGGGCGGTTGTGAGATCCCCGCGAGCATCGTCAACCTGCGACACGTAGTAGCGATAGCGCCGCTGCTGCTTCACCGCATGGCTCGGCGACATCATCCGTCCGTGCTCGTCGCGCATCACCCCAGCGAGCAGGCTGGGCTCGCGGGCGTTGACCCCATGACGGCGCTGGATGCGGGCGGATGCGAGTTGCGCCTGAACCCGATCGAACAGTTCCGGCTCGATAATCGGATCCTGAAGCCCGGGGTAGGCCTTTCCTTTGTGAACCATGTCGCCGACGTAGATCCGGTTTTGAAGAATGACGTAAAGCGGTCCTCGGCTAATCGGTTGCTCTCCATAAGGACGGCCGCCGCGATAGACTCGGCGCTTACTGCGGACGCCGCGCTGATCCAGCTCAACCTGTAGCGCCCGGCCAGAGCCGAGTTCGAGATAGCGGGTGAAGATCATCCTCACCGTTGCGGCCTCACCCTCGTCGATGATCAGCTTGCGATCGACGACACTGTACCCGAGCGGGACCGGTTCACCCATGAACATGCCCTTGGCCTTTGAGGCCGCGATCTTGTCGCGGATGCGTTCGCCGGTCACCTCGCGCTCGAACTGGGCAAATGACAGCAA
>JANMWM010000027.1:0-1903 GCA_031394005.1 Sphingomonas sp. | reverse complement strand
GATCGTTCCGGACCCCGGCTTCGCGCTGTTGAACCTTAAGGCGATCGACAAAAGATTCGCGGACATCGCGAATGAAAATACGCTTGTATTGCTGAACGAGCTCAAGTCTTGAAGCTGAAGACGGGCTCAGTTCCGCACGCTCGTCTTCGATTCCTTCCTCGAGAAAAAACTGCCTCGACTGAGCAAACCACTTAATAATTGAGCCACGCAAGTCAGACCCGAACATGAGCGCCAAAATCCCGAGCGACGCCCTGCGCAGTGCGAAGGGATCCTTAGAGCCGGTCGGCTTCATATCCTTCAAAAAGAACCCAGCGACCGTATCCAGCTTGTCCGCTAAGCTCACAGCTACCGTCACCGAAGCGGTCGGCACGTCATCGCCCTGCCCGACAGGTTTGTAATGATCGCGGATCGCGTCGCTGACCGCCTTGGGCTCGCCCTGCGCCGCTGCCAGGTAGCCGCCGATCAGCCCCTGTAATTCGGGGAATTCCCCAACCATCCCGGTGACCAGGTCGGCCTTGCACAGCTCGGCGGCGCGCCTCGCGTCCGCCGCTGATGCGCCCTTCACAATCCCTTCGGTGACGAGCCATTCGGCCAGCCTGGCCACCCGCTCAACTTTGTCGGCAACCGTACCCAGCTTCTCGTGAAACACGATTCCCGACAGCTTCTTCGCCTGCTCCGCCAGCGGAACCTTGACGTCCTGCTCCCAAAAAAACCGCGCATCGCTCAATCGCGCCGCCAGCACCCGCCGATTACCTTGGACGATCGCCACCCCGCCGTCGTTCGCGGCGATATTCGCGGTGCACACGAACGCCGGCGCCAGCGCCCCTTCCTCCGTGCGCACGACAAAATACTTCTGGTTCGTCCGCGCGGTCAGCTGGATCACCTCGGGCGGCACGTCGAGATAATCGGCGTCGAACGTCCCCAGCAGCGGCACCGGCCACTCGGTCAGCCCGGCATTCTCGACCACCAGCCCCTCGTCCTCGACCAGCGCATAACCCGCGGCCGCGGCCGCCGCCTTCGCGCCATCGCGCACGATCGCCTCGCGCTCCTCATGATCGACGATCACATGGCACGCGCGCAATTTCGCGGCATAGTCCGACGCCCCGCCGATGGTGATTGGTCCGGGATAGTGAAAGCGATGCCCCATCGTCGTCGCGCCGCAGGTGACGCCCTCGATCGCGACCGGGACGATCGCGTCGCCCAGCAACGCGACAATCGAATGCAGCGGTCGCACCCAGCGCAGCGCGCTCATGCTCGTCGAGGCCTCCCCCCAGCGCATCGATTTCGGCCACGGGAAATCGCGCACTATCTGCGCCACCGCCTCGCCCAGCACCTCGACCGCGACGCGCCCCGGTTGGTCGATCACCGCGAAGAAAACACCATCGCGCTCTTCCAGCTGCTCGCGCGCCAACCCGGTCTTGCGCAAGAACCCCTCGAGCGCCTGAGGCGGAGCGCTCGACCGAGGCCCCTTAACCTCCTCGCGCACCGCCAGCGTCTCGCCCGGCACATCCCGAGCAATCAGGACCAGCCGCCGCGGCGTCGACCATGTCGTCACCCCGTCATGCGCCAGCCCCGCCTTAGCCAACGCCTCGGCGAACATCCGCGCCAGGTCGTTCCGCGCCCGCGCCTGCATCCGCGCCGGAATCTCCTCCGACAGCAGCTCGAGCAAGAAATCGGATCCCCCGCTCACGCCGCATACCCCTTGGCGTCCATCCACGACGCGCACGCGCCCTTCGCCAGGTCGCGGACCCGGCCCATATACGCCTGCCGCTCGGCGACCGAGATCACGCCGCGCGCCTGCAGCGTGTTGAAGATATGGCTCGCCTTGATCGCCTGCTCATAGGCGGCGATCGGCAGCTTCGCGGTCAGGCAATTCTCCGCCTCCGCCGTCGCCTTCCTGAAC
>JANMWM010000025.1:0-3481 GCA_031394005.1 Sphingomonas sp. | reverse complement strand
CCGAGCGCAATACATCACGACGCTTCAAGTTCATCTCCTCCGATTACTATTTGGGAAAGCTACGAAGGTTTTCCGGTAATTCCAACAGCTATTGCAGGCCAACTGGCGGTCCATGCTCGCTCGATCGGTCCGCGCCTGGGGGGCGATGGGCCGTCACCGATCGCCGAGGGCATGACACATCACCGATCGAAATATTCGCGATATTCCGCATTCCATGCTTTTCCTAAATCGACGATTGAACCTCCAGCCGAAACTCTTAAGTGAAGGCCTTTCTTCAGATAGTGTAGGAAACAATCAATGGCCTTAAGCGGCAAGCTCGTCATCGGATGTAGTCGGATTGAAAGCGCGGAAACGTTTCGTGGGATCGAAGCGGCGAGCGGGCGGTTGATCGACCCTACATTCAGCGCCGCCGGTCCTGGCGAAGTCGACCGGGCGTGCGAGATTGCTGACCTTGCCGCAATTCCATACGCCAGTACAGATCGAGAAGAGCGCGCCCGATTTCTCGAGCAAATTGCGGACAATATCATGGCGATCGGCGATGCGCTGATCGAGCGGGCGATTGCCGAAAGCGGACTGCCACGAGCGAGATTGGAAGGCGAGCGCGGGCGAACGGTCGGTCAATTGCGGCTGTTTGCGGCAGAAGTGCGTGATGGCGGCTGGCTGGGCCTGACGATCGATCCCGCGCAGCCTGATCGCGTCCCTGTTCCTCGTCCCGACCTTCGTCTTCGCAATATTCCGCTCGGCCCGGTAGCCGTGTTCGGAGCGAGCAATTTTCCACTGGCCTTCTCGGTGGCGGGTGGCGACACTGCTTCAGCATTGGCAGCGGGTTGTCCCGTCGTTGTGAAGGGCCATCCCGCTCATCCGGGAACCTCCGAACTAGTCAGCGAAGCCATCGCTGCGGCGGTCAAGCATTGCGGCCTTCCCGAAGGCGTTTTTTCGATGGTCGCGGGGCCGTCGAACAGCCTCGGCACCGCGCTTGTCGCGGACCCTCGCATCAAGGCAGTCGGCTTCACCGGATCGCGCACGGGTGGCCTCGCCATCATGGATATCGCCAGCAAGCGCCCCGAACCGATCCCGGTCTATGCCGAGATGAGCGCGGTCAATCCAGTCGTGCTTCTCCCCGGCGCGCTTTCCGCCTCGTCCGACGAGCTCGCCAAGGGTTTTATTGGTTCGATGACCATGGGTGCCGGGCAATTTTGTACCAACCCCGGACTGGTCTTCGCTATTGCCGGTCCGGACCTCGAGCAATTCGTCACCGTCGCCGGCGCTGCCCTCTGTGAGGTCGGAGCAGCGGTGATGCTGACGCCGGCGATCGGCGAAACCTATCGCAAAGACATCGACCGGGTCGCTTCGCATGCGCACATTGAGCATGTGGGAAAGGGACAATCGAGCGATGATCCGCACCGCCAGTCGGCGGCACTCTTTTGCATCTCCGCAGGCGCGTTCCGTTCGGCTCCTGCGCTGGCCGAGGAGGTATTTGGAGCTTCGGCAATCATCGTCGAATGCGCCGATATGGCCGAGATCAAGCAAATGTTAGCGGCGCTCGAGGGTCAGCTGACTGCGACAATCCACTTCAGCGAGGCCGACTTTGCCGCGGTGGAGGAATTGCTTCCGCTTCTCGAGCGCAAAGCGGGGCGGATTCTGGCGAATGGCTGGCCGACCGGAGTAGAGGTGTCGCACGCGATGGTTCACGGCGGCCCGTTCCCGGCCACCTCCGACGGACGCTCGACATCAGTCGGCACTGCGGCAATCCATCGTTTCCTTCGTCCGGTTTGTTATCAGAATTTCCCGGCGAAGCTGTTGCCCGACGACCTTGCCGACCCCGTGGCACATCGCGTTCCGCATCGAATGGATGGTCATACCTAGCCTGTTAATTAGCGGTAGCCTGGCGTTCAGCCAAGTCTATCAAGGGCTCCAAGACGCAATCGCACCGCGAAGAGGTTATGATTGGGATGCACAGGTCAACGGCATTTTCAGACCGACGCGCATCCCCGGCCTTCGTCGTCGGCGTCATCGCGGTCACGATCGGCGTGCTGCTTCACCTGCCCATGCTCATGATAGGCGGCGGCGCTGACCTGAATCTTTCCGGAATGGCGATCGACGGCAAGATGGTCGCCGGCATGGCGCTGATCGTCGTCGGGGTAGCGGTCGCAGCCTATGGCCTGCTCCCTCGCGATCTTGCGCGCCAGCGGACCGCCGCGCATGCCATTGTCATCATGCCGCCCGAGGACGCGCCGCTGACCCGCGCGCACTGGCGGCTGATGATCGTGCTCGTCGTCGCGCTGGTGATCGACGTGATGAAGCCCGCCGCGCTGGGCTTCACCATCCCCGGGATGATCGCCGAATATCATGCGAGCAAGGCGACCGTCTCGCTGGTGCCGCTGTCGGCACTGACCGGGACCGTAGTCGGCTCGATCCTGTGGGGAGCGATCGCCGACCTTTATGGCCGCAAGGCGTCGATCCTGCTGTCGGCCGTGATGTTCGTGGGCACCTCGATCTGCGGGGCAATGCCGTCGCTCGGCTGGAATATCGCGATGTGCTTTATGATGGGCGCGGCAGCGGGCGGAATGTTGCCGGTGACCTACGCCCTGCTCGCCGAGATGATGCCCAGCCGCCATCGTGGTTGGAGCTTGGTGCTGGTCGGCGGGCTCGGCGCGGCAGGCGGGTATTTCGCGGCGAGCGGCTCTTCGGCTTTCCTCCAGCCGATCTTCGGATGGCGGGTCCTGTGGCTGCTCAACCTGCCGACCGGGTTGGCGCTGGTGCTGCTCGGCGGTTTCATTCCTGAATCGGCCAAGTTCCTCATCGCCAGCGGCCGAGTCGCCGAGGCCGAACAGGTCATGGCGCTATTCGGTTCTAAAGCCGGCCCCGCCATCGTGCGCGGTTCCGCCGTCGAGCCGACGATCGCGCTCAGCGGGCGGGCTTTCGTCGGCAAGCTTGTTGCGCTCAGCCTTGCCGCAATTTGCTACGGGCTGACTAACTTCGGGCTGCTGTTGTGGCTGCCGACAGACCTCTTCGCCAAGGGCTACAGCATGGCGATGTCTAGCAAATTGCTCGCCATGTCGGCGCTGATTGCCTTTCCGACCGTCTTCATCGTTGCCTTCGTTTATAGCCGGTGGAGCACTAAGGGGTCTGTTATTGGCGCACTGGCAGTGACCATTGCCGGCTTGCTTGGCGTGCTCCGGCTCGAGTTTGGTGGCGGCGGGGGGCCAGTGCTTCCGGTGGCGCTGCTGATCGTCGGTACCAATGCTCTGATCGCGATGTTGTTGCCCTACACCGCCGAGAGCTTTCCGCTGCGCATCCGCGCTCGCACCACGGGCATCGTTGCGGCGTGCAGCAAGGCCGGCGGCATGTTCGCGCAGTGCCTCGCGGTTCTGGCGCTGGTGCCGCCGCTTGCGCTCGTCGCACTAGCGATCATCCTGCCATCAGCGATCGCGCTGGGCCTGGTCGCGCTGTTCGGCAAGGAAACCCTCGGCCGTGACCT
>JANMWM010000258.1:0-16095 GCA_031394005.1 Sphingomonas sp. | reverse complement strand
ACCGATGAAAAGACGCGCGAGGAGGCTATCAGCTACGCTGGGTATGCAATCGAAGCGTGGATAGCGCTGGCCTAGACCTCGGTCGCGACATCCCCGCGCCATGACCACTTGCAGCTACTTAGAATGAGTTGCTGAGGGATGACAACAGTCGAACGCGCGGTAGTGCGCCGGCCGCCGACAGGTAGCTATCGTGAGGCGATCGTTCAATTGCCTATCGCTTCAGCCTCCAGCTACGACTATTGCGATTGGAGCCTCGCTACAAGCAAAGAGAATTTCGCAGATCCGCGGCGGCGGGGATACCAAGTAATTGATTGGCGTGGAGCCAGATAGCAAAACTTTTGGATTCAAGAACGCATCTCAGCGGTGGAACGCGCAGAATGAGTCGGATTCAGAAAACTCTGACGTTTGGCGACACAAATCCTAAACCGAGTCCAGCCCACGTCGCTTTCGGAAAGCGACAAGGACGCTCATGATAGCCATCCCCATCAAAACCAGCCCGGAATTGTGCACAATCTCGACCCCAGTTCCGGTAGGGTATCTATCGCCGATTTTCATCGACACCCATCCAGCCACCAATAGAGGAGTGGCGAGGTTCGGCCACCGCGGATGAGGTCGATCCGGCGAAGGCTTTTTGAATACAACTGAAAAGCTGACGGACAAGAGCGTCGCCACGTCGAGCAGAAGCATCACGGCAATGATCGGCCTCATTCAAAAACCCTCTTGACTGAAACGTAGCCGGAGAGCGGGCAGCTCACGCGTGCTTGCACTTCTCCATGAAAGACTTGCGGGGCTTACCATGCAATCCGCTAGTGTCAGCCGATTTCGAGCAAGCAAAAGATTTTGCTGTTCGCTGCCGCTGCATCTGAGCCCTTCCGGGCTGCGCCGGCGCTGGCGCCGCCATCTTTGAAGCAGCCGGTGGGGACTTCGCTGCGACGTGAGCTTTCATCGCGGCGATGCGCTCGCTCAAGCTTGGCTTTACCGCATGAGGAATTTGAGCCAGGACGGCGCTTGAGAGGAGTGCAGTCAGAGCGATCGTCGTTATTGGAAAGCGAAGCATCCGCGTCATTCCTCGTGAGGCCGGTCATATGGGCAGTCCCCCCTATTTCTACCTTCAACCATATCGGAATGGCAAGCAGTTAGCGGACAGGCGCTACGCGGAGAACCGGTGTCGCACCGCTGAAACCGTCAGCAGCCGGTTCGGACGCGCGTGTGGAAATGTCTAGCCCTGGTATGAACGCAATGATGGCCGCGCATTGCTGCAACCCCTTGTTCCTAGAGCACTTGCTTACCACCACCTTCACTCTAGCAGATAACGTTCGGATTTCGCGTTGCCCCTCAAATAGGGACACACGCCAACAAAGGCCGACTGGGTAATGGCGCCCCGTGTTCGCTTCGTTTTTTGTCAGCTTTGGCCTGCGCTTCTATTATTGCCTTCCGCGCGCCGTCGCATCCCTCCCTTGATGGGAATTAGCGGCCACCACCCGGGGCGCCTTGCAACTCATACTTTACAGCTGGAGCAAAGGAGGCCACGCCAGCGCCGGACCGATGCTCTTTGCCTACCGGAGCCACATCATTGGCTCGCGGGGTCGTAACGTCCCTGGGGTCGTCGTCGGGAGCTTGGTTGCAGCTGGAGGCTGCAGAGAGGAGCGCGGTCAAAGCAAGCCACCTTCGCTTCAAACGCATTCCTTTCAAGCAGGCAAAGTGCCCGTAGAACTGATCGTATCGCCGTAATCGTTGCTACGCCCAAACCTAACCTTAGCGAGGCGCGGATACTGAAACAGTCCGCCGCGTTTAGCGGGCATAATCATCCTTGCTGCCGCCGCGCTCGCCGCCATGGACCCCTTGGCATTTCTGACCGGTTCGACCCACGAGGCCGGAACGATCAAGGTTGTCTTCAAAGGCACCGAGCCGATTCATGTCATCAGGCATGGCAGCACCGACGGCCGCGGTGAGATCATTCTCGAGCAAAGCGTTCGCCAAGGCAATGAGGACAGCGGATCGGACCGGATCGTCGAACCTCACAAAATTGTTCGGCGCCAAAGTTGGTTCAAAGCGACTTCGGATGATGAGTGAGTAACAGATCGCCCCGCCACGCAGCGCGGTATTCTTGAGTGCTGATATCATTGCCGCTCCTTCACGCTGGGCCGACGGCTCGTCGAGCAGCCGCGCGGCACAAGCAACGATGCCGAACAGGTTTCGCAGATCATGGACGGTCGCCCTCTCCTGCTCGACGAGACAATCGTGGACCTTCTCGTAGGTAAATGAACACGTCGCGATTGATTAGTTGGTGATTTTCGCCTCCCGCCGTTAGCTGGACGGTTATTGGCTTAGATCTGCTGCCGCGGAATCCGCAATTATACGGAGGTGCCCCATAGACCAGATGAGCGGTTATGCTGCTGATCTCCGTAAAATTCCGGATAGACGCTTTTGCTAACTGCGTAGACGAGCGGGTCTCGGAGCATCGAAAATCTGGTATTCAATCCGCCTCGAGTTGGCCCGCACGTCCGAATTTTTCTACGGATCAGTGTGCCGCGCCTATATCGTGCATCTCCCGCTTCTCGATTGCGGCCAGGTCGATCGGGCGGTGCTGTGCCGTGAACAATCCAAGGCAATTGTCCGCCGCTTTTGGCCCGGTGAGCCAGACCTCGTTGGATTCGTTGTACCCGCCCACAACGGATGGGCCTTTTCCTATCGGGACAGGCCGAGTGATGATGAGTATCCCTTCAACCTCCCACCGCAAGGTGAACATCTGACGTTACGCGAACCGGATGGCAGGGAGCTGCCGTATCGGATCGCCGAAATCGTCCCCCTCGTCAGTGCTGACAGTTCGGAAGCCCGGCAGCGAAAGCAAGCCTGAGGACATCCGAAAGGCTGCGGGCAGCCAGCTTATCCATTATATTGGCGCGGTGAACCTCCACTGTGCGCGGACTGATGCCGAGATCATACGCAATGGACTTGTTTGGATGGCCTGCCGCGAGCCCGGCGAGTACCTCGCGCTCGCGATCCGTAAGCGCGTTAACTCTAATTCTCGCCGCATTCGCCGTTCGGGAAGCGTGCTCGCGATCGTCGAGACGTGCGCAGCCCTGCTCCAGTGCCGCCAGGAGATCGTCGCGGCGAAGCGGCTTTTCGAGAAAGTCGATCGCGCCTTCCTTCATCGCGCGTACGGCAAGCGCGGTGTCGCCGTGCCCGGTCATTACGATGACCGGGAAGATAGAGCCATGCGCCTTCAGCTCGCGATGTACAGCCATGCCGTCGCGACCGGGCATGCGAACGTCTAGAAGTACGCAGCCCGGTTGAAGATCAGCAAGCTCCCTGAGGAAGACGTCGCCGCCAGAGAAGCTTCGCGCCGGCCAGTGGAGATTGTCGAAAATGAATTTCAGCGAGCGCCGGATCGACGAGTCATCATCTACGATGTAGATCGGATGAAGCTGGTTCACGACAGTTTCTCCGAACTTCCCACGGGGCGCTGAATCGTAAAGTGAAACGCCATTCCTCCGAAATGTGATCGATCTGCCCAGATCCTACCCCCATGACCCTCGATGATCGCATGGCAGATCGACAGTCCGAGACCCAGACCCTCCGCCTTGGTGGTTGCGAACGGCTGGAACAGGCGTTGAACGATGATGCCGTCGAGACCGGGCCCGCTGTCGGAAACGATGACTTCCACCATACCGTCGTCACTTGGGCGCGCGATGATGTCGATCATCCGGCTGGGGATGTCTTTCATCGCTTCAATCGCATTCCGAATCAGGTTGACCAGCACCTGTTGGACCTGAACGCGATCGGCGAAAACTTCTTCCGCCTTCTCGTTGATCTGGATATCGACCGAAAGGCCCGTGGTGATAGTCCCAGCGAGCACCAGTGCAACCGAAGTCTCAATCGCCGAGCGGAGATTTATGACCGCTTTCTCGGTCTGTCCGTGGGTTGCGGACTCGCGGAGTCGACGAATGATCTCGCCGGCGCGAATGGCCTCGTCGGCGCACAGATCAACCGCTTCGCGTATAGGCCGCAGGTCCGGCTGCTCTCCATCGGCTAATAGCACCGCCGCCGCCTCGAGATAATTGACTATGGCGGCCAACGGTTGGTTGATTTCATGAGCAATCGCTGTCGCTAATGTGCCCAATTGCGAGACGCGAGCAAAATCCGCTAACTCGCCCTGGAGCATGTGCAATTGTCGCTGTGTCTCGTTTCCTTCGCTCAGGTTGTGTAGGAAGCCGGTGAAGATCGATTTACCGCCCACCGTGGCTTCGCCGATGGACAAGTCCGCCGGAAAGGTCGAGCCATCGCGTCGACGAGCGATAATCGCCCGCCTGATACCGATGATGCGCCGTTCCCCGGTCGCTAAATAGCGCGCAAGATAGGCATTGTGCTGTTCACGGTTAGGCGAGGGCATGAGTATGCTGACATTTTCGCCAATGACCTCCTCCTCCAGATAGCCAAAGACTTTTTCTGCCGTCCGGCTAAACGATATGATGAGCCCATGTTCGTCGATCAGAATCATGGCGTCGGGCACTGTGTCGATAATCGATTGGAGATGCGCGTCGGTCAGTACCGGGTTGACGCCCAGCGCCTGCACTCGGCTCGGCAGTGATGGCGTTGGCCGTTGCGAGCTGGCAGGTGACAACATCGACTGCCCCAACGGTTGATCTCGCTAAATTTATAGCACGTTGGTGGGAATCCGGCAATCGCACCTAAACTTCTCTTAAATGTCGCCTGCCTGGTTTTCCGACTATTGGCGCCTGCTGCCAGCTCTTACCAAATTCGCTCAAGGGAGCCGCGCAATGAAAGCGATCTGGTTCCACTTTATGGTCGTGTCCCAACCCGTGGTGTAGGTTGAGGTAGCAAGCCCGCCGATCCGCGCGCTAATCAAAAGCCGCTGTAGCGGGGCGACGGGCTTGCGGTGGCATCGATGATTTCGGTTAGAATTGGGTTTCTGACACCAACCTTGAACCGAGGAATAACCGATGACCAACGCCATGATGGATTTTCGCACGCTGGTCGAAAAGGCCCCTGACTCCGATATTTTGCGCGAGATCATCTCGTTTGCCGCCGAGCGGCTAATGGAGATGGAGGTGAGCGCTGCGACGGGTGCGGGCTATGGTTAGAAATCGCCGCACCGGCTGGCGCAACGCAACGGGCACCGCGAGCGCGACTGGGAGACGCGGGCTGGAACGGTTGAACTGCGCATCCCCAAGCACGAAAGGGCAGTTACTTTCCGGGCTTCCTGGAGCCGCGCCGGATGGCGAAGAAGGCACTGACGGCGGTCATTCAGGAAGCCTATATCCAGGGTGTTTCGATCCGCTAGGTTAATGATCTTGTCCAGTCCATGGGGATGAGCGGGATCTCGAAAAGCCAGGTCTCGCGGCTGTGCGAAGAGATCTCAGAACGTGTGCACGCCTTCCTCGATCGCCCAATCGAAGGCGACTGGCCGTATCTGTGGATCGACGCCACTTATGTCAAAGTCCGGCAAGCCGGCCGGATCGTGTCGGTTGCCGTGATCATCGCGGTTGGCGTCAATAGCGACGGCAAGCACGAAGTTCTCGGCATGAATATCGGCGCTTCGGCAGAACGATGAATGGGCGGTCCAACGATCCCGCTACATGACTCTTGAAACCACGGCGCCGTTGAGCGACAATCCCATTGTCATGCTCTCGGCAGTCCCCGGAACATGACCAGTCCGGTCCTATGCCGGAAACATGGTGGGTACACCCAAGTTACACCACGTGACGGGACACGACCCAGTTTAAAGACGATATTTCACTCGAAAGCTGGCTGCATACTATACTCGTCATCGCGACCAACCAACCGCCATGTCAGTTGCGTCCACTTCTGTCCAAGCTAGGCTAGTTGACGTTTAATTACCCAAAATCTCGAGCCTCGAGTGCACTTTTGACTGCCAGGTCGAGTGTGTCGGCCACCTCATCACCCCGGACGTAGCGCGGCACTTGCTACGTAAAACTCCTAATATCGAACAAAGCAGAACGCATGCATCTCTCTTCCGGAAAGCCCGTTGAGTTCGTCGAGACATCGGACCGCATGCAGCTTGATCGATTATGTTGAGAAAAAGGAAGACCCATGGATTCCAGTCCTTCAGAACTCTCCCGTCGGGGCCTGCTACGGGCAGCCATTGTGGGAGGAGGCTTAGTGTTTGCAGCAGCAATTGTCTCACCCACAGAAGCCTCAGCAAAGGTCGCGCAACGTTCTGTAGCCTATCGCGGTGCGCCGAATGGTACTGCGCGCTGCGTCAATTGCGCTTTGTGGCAGCCGCCAGCGGCGTGCAAGGTTGTGGAAGGCGTCATCAGTCCTAATGGCTGGTGCAGCATCTACGCCCCCAAGAAGGCCTAGAGGCGTGGCAGACGGGGGCCCCGGCGCGGTGTCGGGTCGTGCGTTCGCGGCGATCTGTGGCGCAATGGCGGCGGCCGGGTCGGCGATGTTCGGAATTGCGGCACTTCTTTCGGGATCGTCAGCGAACGCCGTGCCCGCCTTTGGTCAGCAGACGGGCCAAAAATGCGCAGCTTGCCACGTCGGCGGCTTCGGTCCCCAGCTGACCCCGTTCGGGCGTGCCTTCAAGCTTGGCGGCTATACCCTCAGGACAAAGGCCAATATCCCCCTCTCCGCGATGGCCGTCGCATCGTACACCGCAACTCGTCGTGCCCAGTCCTCACCGCCGGCCGATGGCTTCTCGACAAATAATAATTTTGCCTTTGATCAAGGCAGCATTTTCCTCGCGGGCGGACTCGGCTCGCATCTCGGCGTGTTCTCTCAGACGACCTACAACGGTATCAGCAAGGCGTGGAGCTGGGACAATCTTGACCTTCGTGCGGTCAACACAAGCACCATTGGTGGCAAGGATCTGCTTTACGGCGTGAGCCTCAATAACAACCCAACTGTCCAGGATGCATGGAATACGCTGCCGGCTTGGGGCTATCCTTATACAACTTCTGGACTCGCGCCGGGGCCGTCTGACGCACCGCTGATTAACGGCGGCCTCGCGCAGAGCGTGCTTGGGATGACGGGCTATGCCTGGTTCGACTCGAAACTCTATGTGGAAGCCGGCGGCTACTCCTCGCCGCGCGCCGGCACCCTGCGTTGGCTCGGCTCCGATCCTTTCAGTCCGGGGGACATTCACGGCGTCGCGCCTTACGGTCGGGTGGCGTTCGAGGACCAGCTTGGCGGGGGAACGTTTCAGCTTGGTGCTTTCCTGCTGAAAGCCAACATCTATCCCGGCCGCGATCGCTCGACCGGTCTTACCGACCGCTACAGCGACATCGGGGTCGATAGTAGCTGGCTCAAAAAAATGGGCGATGACACGCTCACGATCAACGCGCGATACACTCATGAAAAGCGCTCGCTCCTGGCTACTTGTGCGCTCGGTTTCGCCGACGAGAGTATCGCCCCGGTGCCGCTTGACGAGTGCGCATCCGGGCCACTACATGAACTGCGAGCCGATGCATCTTATTACTGGCACGACAAGATAGGCGCGACTTTGGGTGCCTTTACGATCGGCGGTCCGGCAAACTCGTCGCTCTATCCTGGTAGTCGTACCGCCAACCCGGGCAGCTCAGCGATTCTCCTGCAGATCGACGGCACTCCATTCGGCGGCGCCGGCCATTCGCCGCTGGGGCCGCGCTTCAATCTGCGGGTCGGAGCGCAATACACCGCTTATTTGAAGTTTAATGGCGCCCGACAGAATTACGATGGTGTCGGCACCAATGCGGCCGATAACAATACGTTGCGCGTGTTCACCTGGATCGCCTTCTAAATTGCGCTGATCTGTCACAGTGAAAAGACGGCGCATGCACCGGTTGTAACGCCCCGCCCTGCCGGGCACGTCATCAGTTGGAGTAGTCGTTGGCACCTCCCACTGGTTCCGCTCCACGGTGTAGACGTGCGGTCACGTCCCCTTCCGACGATAGGACGGGGTTATGGAGATAAGCGGTGAGAGACAAGGCGGCACAGATTCTCGACCAGAATCGAGTCATGGCGATATCGACGATCAGGCCTGATGGCTGGCCGCAGACGACGCTCGTGGGCTACGCAAACGAGCACATATTCATCTATTTCATAGTGTCGCGGCAAAGTCAGAAATTTGCCAATATGATGCGCGACGACCGCATCTCGCTCGCGGTCGGCCAAGACTTCCATAACCCTACCAGCATCCTCGCGATCTCGGCCGCAGCACACGCGTCAGAGGTTAGTGATGCAAAGCAACGCGGGGGGCTCGTCGAGCTCATTCGGGGGCGTCACCCCGGATTAAAGATACTCGCGTCGCCCGATTTTAACGACGCAGCAGTTATTCGCGCGCATCCTTCCATTATAACCATTTCGGACTACTCGAAGGGCTTTGGACATGCCGACGTTTTGACAGTGGCCCCCGGGGGGCTCACCGAAATGACCGCCGCCCGCCCAGATAAATGGGGTTATGGTTCAATAACGAAAGCTGTATCCTGATCTCTCTTATTAGCTTCGTGCCTAGGCGTCTTGTGTGAGGTTTCGACGACTGCTCGCTTATAGACAGCACGTACGCCCGTGCTCGCTAGACTACATTAGCGCGCCGCCGTCATCTAGTCGCTGATCGGTACCGCCAAGCTCAACAATGTCGACCTGCAAGCCTCGCTCGCCGACGTCCTCGCCCGCATCGCCGGACAGCCGCAGATGGTTGAACCAGTCGACCCGTTCCAGCGTGGCGAACTCGACCGCTTCAAACGACCGCCATGGTCCACGTCTGTGGATTACCTCGGCCTTGTAAAGGCCATTGATCGTCTCGGCCGAAGCATTGTCATAGCTGTCGCCAATACTGCCGACCGACGGCTCGATGCCGGCTTCGGCGAGGCGCTCGGTGTATTTTATGGACACATATTGGACGGATTCAACTGGTCGTCGCAACACTTTAACAAAGGAAGTTGCGATGGGCATCCGCGGGAAAATAGTGTCGATCGGTCGACCCTACAGCACGGCTGAAGCGGCGATCCAGGGAGAGGATGGACGATTTCTCGACGACGGAGAGACCGGCGAGCTGCTGCTCGGCGGCACGCAGCTCGGCGACGGTTATCTGGATCGAGACGAACTCACCCGTGAGCGCTTCCCAACTAACGCCGATCGGCGCTGGTATCGCACCGGCGACGTTGCCTTGCGCGATTCCGACGGCCGCTACCATCATCTCGGGCGGATCGATAATCAGCTGAAAGAGCGGGGCTACCGCGTCGAGCTCGAAGATGTCGAGGCGCAGTTGCGTGCGGTTTCCGATGCCATCTCCGTCGCCGCGATGGGCTGGCCGCACGGCGCGTCAACGGCGGATTACCTGCGCACCATCCTTCGATTGGCGCGCAGCCTGCCTCACCAGCGTCGCATCAAAGTCGGACTGAAGAGGAATGGGCGTGGCAAACTCCAACCGTTTGCCATCTTGAATCAAACCCAAGCGCCTCTGGCAACCCCCTCCGAGTCACGATCACCGAGCTCTGGTATTAGCCGTGTGGGGGAACCCGGTCGTGAACACGAAGCGGAGCCCTAAACCCAAGGAATTGGGCGCGTCGGCGAATCCCGCGGGGTGGATGAGGTATTGAACGTCGGGTTGGAAAGCGTCCCGATCGCTCAGCTTGACCTGGTAATTCGCCTCCAGCGAGGTTTCGGCGCGGGCGATGCCAAGGCTCGCGACTGCCTGGCGGCGAATGTGCCCGTCTGCACGGCACCAGTGCCAATGTAACCGGCAACAGTCTGCGCACTCGGCGCGATGGGCAGCGGTGCCTCCAGGGAAACATAAGCCCTAAGGTCACGAGCGCTGCCGCCGTCGATTGCGGGAACGCTCGCGCCGTACCGCCAAGCCCCCAATTCGATCCGGCTGTCCTTGCCGAGCTGATAGTCGGTCTGGACAATGGTCAACACGCCGGCGTGCTTGCCCAGCCGCTCTGCGACGAATGCCTTGGGTCGGTCGAGGTCGCCCGGCACACCGTCGAAGGCGCCGGGCCTGATCGTCCATCGCTTCGACGGCACGATCGTCAGGGTCGCTCCCGGCGCGCTCACCAGATAGATCGACGGCCCACCCCGTCCACTTCTCGAAAGATCGGGGCCGATCCCATACGAGCTATTGATGAACAGGCTTGCCGGATCAACAGAGTCAAATCGGCTGTTGAGGTCGATGAGTCCGGCCCTAAGCGCGATCGAGCGGTTTTTCTTGCCTCACTCGCGAGCGACCCAGGCTTCGAACAACCGCATGGTTGGAACCGCCTCGAGGTTGTCGACGGTCTAGATGTCACCCATCCGCGCGCTGAGCTGCTGGCCGTCGAAGCGGAAGATCTGGGCGTGGGCGCTCCAGCCCTTCAAACCAAGCTAGTCACCGGTCAGGGTTGCCGAGAGCTGAAATTTATTGAGGATCGGAACCCGGATCAAATCCGAGCGGGACCGATCAGGCATCGAGCGTTTCCCGGACGGCGACGGCGAGCGTCGGCGTCTAGTCCTTTGATGCCGCCTAGGCAGGAGGAGGGATAAAGGCGCAGAAGCCAAAGATCGTGATTGCCGCCCGGTGATTCATCGTCGTTCCCGCGGCGCCGATCGCGCCGCAACGGCAAACTGCTTCCGAGCGATATTGTTTCAGATATAGAATGTCATAACGCACCATCGAAGGAAATTTGACGGAGCACGGACACGCGGCCGAAAGATTCGCCTCATCGGGGCTAGTGCATCCGATTCACGCGGCGGCTTACTAAAGCAGCGGGCTCACGAGACGCGCCAGATTCTCGGCAAACATCGCGGGCTTGCCGCGACGGCGCCACTCGGCAAGGTCGACAATGTCGCTGGCCGCTAGGTAACTGCGCTCGATTGCCTCGAGCGAGCTTGCCGACACTTCGTCAAACAGGAACAGGCTGACTTCCTCGTTGAGCTGGAACGAGCGCAGGTCGACGTTGCTCGAGCCGATCACGCCAACCTTGCCATCGATGCTCGCGTTCTTGGCATGGAGAAGAAAATCGCGGAACAGGTGGATACGGACGCCAGCCGCAAGCAGCTCATCATAACAGGAGCGCTGGGCAAGGTTCACGAGCCGCTGGTCGCCTACCTTCGAGACGATGAGGTCAATATCCACTCCACGGACCGCCGCCGTTTTGAGGGCACCAAGGACATCCTCGTCGGGAATGAAATAGGGTGAAACGATGATCGCTCGCTCGCGGGCCTGGTGGAGCTACCACACGAGCACGGTCTCGAATCCCTCGAGACGATAGTCGGCGCCGCTCGGCAGCAATTGCAGCACCGCGTCGCCTGTCCGGGCCGGGACCGGCAGATCATTTGGTGGGGGCTCTTCGCTCTCGAGAAACCAGTCGCCGAAAATGACGGCTTCCATCGCCAGCACGATCGGCCCCGTGCACCGAGCGACGAGTTCGCGGTTGACGATACCTTTCTTGAAATCCTTGGCGACGATATTCTGCGAGCCGGCATAGCCGATCGTCCCGTCGATGACGAACAGCTTGCGGTGATTGCGCATGTCGCGCCGGGTGCGGCCGCGCAGCCAATGGAACGGTAGCGCCTCGCGCACCTCGACCCCCGCAACCTTGAGCGAGCTGCGCGTTCCCTTCATCCACGGCGACGATCCGACTGGATCAACCAGAATCTGGCACTTCACGCCGCGCCGTACGGCGCGGCCCAGCGCGGCGATGACCTTCGTTCCGGTTGAGTCGTCGGCAAATATGTAGATCAGCAGTCGGACGGAACGGCGTGCGGCGTCGATATCGTCCACCAACCGGCCCAGCACCTCATCATAATCTCCGATGAGCTCGATCGCATTCCCATCAACCGCCGGTAGATGGCCGAGCCGCTCGATCAGATCGACTGCCGGCGCAGTCGCGCCTGGATGCCTTGGGGCACCGACCCGTAAATTGGCCGCGACGGCATCGATGAACGGCCGCAATTGCATGAAGCGCTGGGTGCGCCAGCGCGGAAAGCGCGGTTGTCCGATCACCGCGAACAATAGCAATCCAGGGACCGGCAGGATGAACAGGAACAGCAACCACGCCGCGGCAGTCGACTTGCGCTTGAACGGGATGATCACCAGCGCGCCGAGGCGGATAACCCATGCGGTAACCTCGTAAACGGGTCCGAAGTCGAGATGGAGCCAGATCATCGGCGCGTCATAGCGGACGAAGCGGCCTGCGCGACAGACTCTTCGGGCTGCTCCTGAAGATCGATAAGATGGCGGTCGGGGTCGCAGACGATAAAGTGCCGACGTAGAACGCACGGCCTGCGTTCAGATTCGCGACTGACATGCACTTGGTGTGTTGGTTGGCGCATCACTGCTAACGCCGACCACCGCCCAGCTGATCGCAATGGTCCGCGAATAGGATCCGCGTGGCTCCGCACGTTTGGCGACCGCGAACAGGTCGATGCGGGCGTTGGACCTCCCGCCAGCCCACGCCCGCCTATAACCGCATCTGTCAGCGCAATTCAGGTACGAGGCGCCATCTTAAGGCTCGCTGAGTCCCCGACCGACGGTCACGTGGCAAGGTGGGCGCGGCGCACCTCGCGACGGGAACCGGTCGGCCTCGTAGCCCTTCTGGCTTGGGGCGAAGTGTCGCTCCCTTGGTGTGCAAATCTTCTCAACTCATCCCCCGGTCAGCGCGCTTGGTCCGAAACGCTGAACCCGAATCGCTCGCGAAACGGTTGGGATCTTATGACCTGCACATCCAACATCATTCGCCCCGGCCTGACCGCGATTGCCGCTGTCCTCGCCCTGTCGTCCACTTCACTGCCTGCCCAGACCGCCGATCCGGTCACGGCAAGCCCCGCACCCATCTCCGCCGATCCCGTTCCAGTAAGCGCAGCCCCGGCCTCGGTTGCGCCCGAAACGGCTCCTCTGGCGACCGTCGCCGCCGATCCGCTCGCCGCTGCCACGGCGAACACTAGGACCAAGACCAAGACCGCGGCCACGGCCAGGAAGGTCGCGACCAGAACCGTAGCCAGAACCACGACACGCGCGGTCGGCAATGCCGCGCCGGTTGACTCTCGGACCGCAGCCAGAACCGTTTCGCCGGTCGCCGCGAAGGCTGCCACTCCCGCCACGGTCTCGGTGCCAATTGCTTCGGCTGAAACCGCTGCGCCCGTGACAACCCTGACCTCGACCCCAGTTGCACCGGCCGCTCCGGCGCGGGTCGCCGAGACGACTACGACAACCGCGCCGACCGACCAGACGCTGCCGATCGTCGGCGCGGGCGCCGCGGCGCTCGCACTAGCCGGTGCGGGCTTCGCGCTAAGCCGCCGGCGTCGGCGCCGTGACGAGGAGCAGTTCGCCGAGGAAGCCTATGTCCCCGCCGACGAGCAAGTCGCCGAGTCGATTATGGCCGAACGGGTGATCGCCCCCGAGCCGCGCTTTGCCCCGTCTCCGGCAATAGTTGCTACGCCGACGCTTCCCGCCGCATTCGACGCCCGCGACCTGAGCCCGCGGATACAAGCTGCATATGCGGGCCCCAGCGAGGACAATCCGTCGCTGTCGCTGCGCAAGCGGCTGAAGCGGGCCACCGCGCTCGACCAGATGGAGCGCAATGGCCACATCGTCCCGCCGCCGGCCCAAACGGTCCGCGCCGAATCCCTGAAGCCGAAGTTGCTGACCTGGGGCGATCCGGCACCAAGCGGAGTGATGTTCGGCCGCGACAACCCCGCGCTCCGTCCGGCGTTCACCGCCAAATAACCGCTTAGCTTCAAAGTGTCATTCCGGTCCTCCGCTTGTCCCCGGGCGGAGGACCGTTTTCACGCTCACTAATTCGTGAAGCCCCCCGGCCCCAATTCGCGGCTGTGGCCCGAGCACTTGATCCAACCGAATGGAGCCTCGGGGGCGGAGGCGAGCATCTGGTTGACCGCGGGCAGTCACTCCAAGTCGCGCATGGCGTCATGGGTGGCGGCGACCGTTGGCGGGAGAACACGAGCTCGCTCAAGCCATTGCACAAAGTCGCCGTTTAGCGCCGCTATCCAAAGAGGCTTACAAAGCCGGCATAATCCGGTGTTAACAGAGTACCAAACCCTTGATTCGACTTTGTAGATTCCTGCATAAAGCCCTCACGCAGGGGTCATCGGTCGGGCAGCAATTTGGCCTTCGGGAAATCCGCCCACGCGCCATCATAATCGGGCTGCGCGCTCGTCATCGCTGCCGCTGACGGAACAAACGGCAGTGCGCTTTCGACCATGAACGCCATCGTCCCCTCGATCTTGTGCGGCTTTAACTCCGCCTCGCTCGCCGCGCGCCAGCTTTCGAGATCGGGCCCATGCGCGCTCATCCGGTTGTGGAGCGACAGCCCGCCCGGCTCGAAGCCCTCGGCCTTCGCGTCATAGACGCCGTGGATCAGGCCCATCGCCTCCGACATCAGGTTGCGGTGGAACCACGGCGGGCGGAACGTGTTCTCGGCGACCATCCAGCGCGGCGGGAAGATCACGAAGTCGCAATTGGCGCGCCCCGGCGTATCGCTCGGGCTGGTCAGCACAGTGAAGATCGACGGATCGGGGTGATCGAAGCTGACCGTCCCCATCGTATTGAACCGCGCAAGATCATAGCGACACGGCGCAAGATTGCCGTGCCACGCGACAACGTCGAGCGGGCTATGGTCGAGCCGCGTCGACCATAAACGTCCGCCGAATTTTTGCACCAGCTCGAACGGCTCGTCGCGATCCTCAAACCACGCCACCGGGGTCTCGAAATCGCGCGGATTGGCGAGTCCGTTCGACCCGATCGGGCCTAGTTCGGGCAAGCGGATCAACGCGCCATAATTCTCTGCGATGTACCCCGACGCCGCCCCATCGGGCAGCATCATCCGGAACCGCACCCCGCGCGGAAGCAGTGCAATGCTTCCCGGCGCGACCTCGATCTGGCCGAGCTCGGTCAGCAGTTCGATCCGCCCCGATTGGGGAATGATCAGCAACTCGCCATCGGCGTTGAAGAACACCCGCCGCCCCATCTCGCGGTTCGCGGCATAAAGATGCACCGCGCACCCCTCGAGCCGCTCGGCCGAACCGTTGCCCAGCATCGGCGACAACCCATCGACGAAATCCGCCTCCGCGCTACCCTCCACCCGAGACCAGCGCAGCCGATTGGGCGCGAGCGGCGCGTCGCTCGCGGCGTCGTCGAACGCGCTGGCATATGGCGTGAACGCCGCGTGGCTCGCGCTCGGTCGCAGCCGGTACAGCCAGCTGCGCCGATTCTCATGCCGCGGCGCGGTGAACGCCGTTCCCGACAGCTGCTCGGCATAGAGACCGAACGCCGGCCGCTGCGGCGAATTGCGTGCCACCGGCAGTGCGCCCAATACCGCTTCGGTCGCGAAATGATTGCCGAAGCCCGTTAGATAGTCGCTCATTCGCCTGCCTTAGGCGGGATCACCCCGCGGCGCATCTGGTCGAGCTCGAGGCTCTCGAACAGCGCCTTGAAATTGCCCTCGCCGAACCCGTCATTTCCTTTACGCTGGATAATCTCGAAGAAGATCGGCCCGACCATATTCTCGGTGAAGATCTGCAGCAGCAGCCCGCCCCCGGTCTCGGGCGCGCCGTCGATCAGGATGCGCCGCTTGCGCATTTCGGTGACGTCATGGCCGTGCCCCGGAAGCCGCCTGTCGATCAAGTCGAAATAGCTGTCATTGGTGTCCTGAAACCGCACCCCATTCGCGCGCAGCGCATCGACCGTCGCGAAGATATCGTCGGTCGCGAGCGCGATATGCTGGATCCCCTCGCCATTGTAATCGCGCAGGAATTCCTCGATCTGGCTATGCTCGTCCTGGCTTTCGTTGAGCGGTATGCGGATCTTGTCGTCCGGCGCCGTCATCGCCTTTGAGAACAGCCCGGTCGACTGCCCCTCGATGTCGAAATAACGGATCTGACGGAAATTGAAAATCTTTTCGTAGAAACTCGCCCAATGCGCCATCCGACCGCGGTTCACATTATGCGTCAGATGATCGAGCGTGTGCAGCCCGACCGATCGGTCGTCCGCCCCCGCCCCCGCGACCGGCTCAAAGTCGATGTCCCAGATGCTCACCCCGCCGCGCTCGTCGACGAGGTATAAATTCGATCCCCCGATCCCCTCGATCCCGGGCAAGTTCAATTCGCCCGGCCCGACGCACTGGCAAGCCTATTCCT
>JANMWM010000278.1:0-1818 GCA_031394005.1 Sphingomonas sp. | reverse complement strand
GTCATGGCGCGCGACACCAAGCTTGGGCCCGAGGATATCACGCGCGACATCCCCAACGTCGGCGAGGAAGCGCTTCGCAACCTCGACGAGGCGGGCATCGTCTACATTGGTGCCGAGGTCGAGCCGGGCGACATCCTGTGCGGCAAGATCACGCCGAAGGGCGAAAGCCCGATGACGCCGGAGGAAAAATTGCTCCGCGCCATCTTTGGCGAAAAGGCCTCGGATGTTCGCGACACGTCGCTCCGCCTCCCTCCCGGTGTCGCCGGGACGGTGGTCGAGGTCCGTTCGTTCAACCGCCACGGCATCGACATCGACGATCGCACGCGCGCCATCCAGACCGAGGAGAAGGAGCGGCTGCGCAAAGACGCCGACGACGAAAAGGCGATCCTCAACCGCACGACCTTCTCGCGCCTCAAGGAAATGCTGCTCGGCCAGGCGTCCACCGCGGCACCCAAGGGCATGAAGAAGGGCGCGACTCTCGACGAGGAAGCGCTCGACTGCGTCGACCGCTATGACTGGTGGAAAATCGCCGTCAAGGACGACCAGCGCCAGGCCGACGTCGAGGCGCTAAAGGGCCAGTATGACGCGGCGATCGCCGTCATCATGGCGCGGCTCGAGGATCGCGTCGCAAAGCTCGAGGCAGGCGACGAACTCGCCCCGGGCGTGCTCAAGATGGTGAAAGTTTTTGTCGCGGTGAAGCGCAAGCTTCAGCCGGGCGACAAGATGGCCGGCCGTCACGGCAACAAGGGCGTCATCAGCCGTATCCTGCCCAACGAGGACATGCCGTTCCTCGAGGACGGGACCCCGGTCGATATCGTCTTGAACCCGCTCGGCGTGCCGTCGCGCATGAACGTCGGCCAGATCTTCGAGACCCATCTCGGCTGGGCCGCACGCGGTCTTGGCCAGCAGATCGGCCAGATGCTCGAGGAAATGCACGAGCGTGGCAAGGGCTTCGTTGGCAAGGACGCGGCCGACATGAAGGTCAAGCTCAAGGACATCTATGGCGAGAATTATTTCGCCGAAATCGATGCACGCGACGATGCCCAGACGCAGGAACTGGCGCAGAATTTGGTTGGCGGCATCCCGATGGGCACCCCGGTGTTCGACGGGGCGCGCGAGCCCGACGTCTCGGCGATGCTGGTCAAGGCGGGTCTCGACCCGTCGGGTCAGGTCGTGCTGTTCGACGGCCGCTCCGGCGAGCCGTTCGATCGCAAGGTCACTGTCGGCTACATCTACATGCTGAAACTGCACCACTTGGTCGACGACAAAATCCACGCGCGCTCAATCGGGCCGTACAGCCTCGTCACCCAGCAGCCGCTGGGCGGCAAGGCCCAGTTCGGCGGCCAGCGCTTCGGCGAGATGGAGGTTTGGGCACTTCAGGCCTACGGCGCCGCCTACACGCTGCAGGAAATGCTGACGGTCAAGTCGGACGACGTCATCGGCCGCACTAAGGTTTATGAAGCGATCGTAAAGGGCGACGACAGTTTCGAGGCGGGCATTCCGGAGAGCTTCAACGTGCTCGTCAAGGAAATGCGCTCGCTTGGTCTGTCGGTCGATCTCGACTCGATCGTCGACCCGAACGCGGAACCGGCAGCAATCGCTGCGGAGTGAGCCTCAGGTGGCGGCGGGCCAGCCAGCCCGTCCCCATGAAATTCCACCCCAAGCCCTTCTCCCCAAGGGCCAGGAGTAAGACATGAACGAGCTGACCAACTTCGCCAATCCGATCGCCAAGCCGGAAACCTTCGACCAGATCCGCATCGGCATTGCCTCGCCGGACAAGATCCGGTCGTGGTCGTTCGGCGAGATCAAGAAGCCCGA
>JANMWM010000254.1:0-5523 GCA_031394005.1 Sphingomonas sp. | reverse complement strand
GCGATAAGCGATCAATAGATCTCCACCATCCGCCGCGTTGACCTTAACTCGCTTCTCAATCATCCATACGGATCGCGGAGCAATCGGAGTATAATCAACTTCGCTTACGTTGTGGATAGGGATAATCCATTTTGGACTCTCTGGGCTGGCCGATAAGTAGCGTGCGTAACCGTCGCTCCAGCGCTCGACTACAAATGCATTCTCATCATTCAACACCTGCCTTCCGAATTCACGAATACTTGGTGCAACTGTCTGGACGTAAGGGTCCAGATCGGCAGCCAAGAGTGCAGATTTGAGCTGAAGCGGTCGAGAGCGCCCATAATCGTAGAAACGATAGGTCACATCAACGTTCTGCTGAATTTCAACGAGCACTAAACCCGCTCCAATCGCGTGAATTGTGCCCGCGGGCAAATAGTAAAAATCGCCAGCTTTCACGGTCCTCCAAGACAGTAAATTCACGATTGAGCCATCAAGAGAAGCGGTGCGCAATTCATCTGTAGTCACTGCGCAGCGTGGGCCCAGTCCGATCACCGCACCGGGCAAGGCGCTAATAATGTACCAAGCTTCGTCCTTTCCCTGATGGAAGCCGGCGGCGCGGGCAATGTAGTCGTCGGGATGAACCTGGATTGAGAGATTTTGAGAAGTGAAAAGGTATTTAATTAGCAGTTCCGGCATCTTTCCGCCCAACCGTTCGAACCAAATCTCGCCGATAGGCTGATCTTTAACCTCGCCAGCCTCGAACGGCGCGCCAATGTCACAACGGCCCCAGGGTTTTTCGACTTTGCGCCCAACGAGCTGGTTAATCACCTCATGCGAGAGCTGTCGATCGGACATCGAGTTTCCTTACGTGCTTAATCTATCAGTCGTTACAGGCGAAGATGTCCATCGCGATTGGCTGGTGAGCAGCAATCTGCAAACTTCTGACTGCCCGCCACCGCGGTTTTTTCGGTCAGCGACAAAATGATGATTCGGCAGCCATGCAGACATTCGGATTGCATCTTTCCCGGCGAGCCCAATCCCTAAAGGCGCACTTCGAAACTACGTCAGCGCCGCTGCAACCACGCGCTTCGAACCTAACGCATTCCGTCTAGTAACTCCTTTATGGGGAGAAACGCGAAGGCGACTGAGCTGTCGGCCACTCCGTAGGGGATGAAGATGTCGTCACCGATCCGCATGGGACCGCATGAGTAGACCACATTGGGGACATATCCTTCCCGCTCCTGGTCAAGGGAAGAGAGTATCGGATCGAACGTGCGCGCTAACACGATTGAGGGATTGGCCTTGTCAAGGAGCACAGCGCCGATCGAATATTTTCGCATTGCGCCGACTCCGTGCGTCAGTAGCAACCACCCCTCGTCGAGTTCGATCGGAGATCCGCAATTGCCGATCTGCACAAGTTCCCACGGATAGCGCGGCTTGAGCAATAATTCGCCCCCGTCCCAATGCTCGAGCCGGTCAGACCGGTGAAGGAAAATATTCTCGCCGTCCTGGCGCCCGACCATCATATAGCTTCCGTCGATCTGTCGGGGAAAAAGTGCCAGTCCCTTATGTTCGGCCGCTGCGCCGCTTAAGGGCACAAGATCGAAGCTCTTCAAGTCGGTGCTGCGCAAGAGTTCTGAGCGAATGCCGTGGCCACTGTAAGCAGTATATGTCCCGATCCACTCCGCTTCGCCGTTAGGATGCTGGAAGTGGACTAGGCGGAGATCCTCAATCCCGTTCCGCTGCGCTTCCGTGACCGGAAAGATAACAGTCCCGGACAAGGTTATCTCCGGATGGCGCCGGACAGTGACGGGCATGTTGTCATCGGTACAATTAACTTCGCACGTAGCGGCAGTCGCAAACGGCGGCTCGGGCATAAGTTCCAGGTTACGATCGAGGGTGATTACCCCCTCGCGGAACGCAACCGAAGAGATATGGCCTTCGCCGACTGCCCTAAGCGTGAGAACGACGCGGAGTGCGCCTTTCTGCAGGCCTGTCTGATCGGGATGCGCGACGACGCTCGGGTTCATCAGCGCCGCAGCTGCATAGCTATACTCATGGCAAAAATAAGCGCCGATCAACTGCTTGCGTTCATCCCCAAGCGACCGTCCCTTAATTTCGACTTTCGTGCTCACGTCCTTAAAACGCGATCGGAAAACAGCACGAGTCTGCCAATGACGCGCCTCGAAATCCCTAAAAACCAGTCCCAGTTCCGACCGCGCGGAGCGCGTGTCGAGAGCGAGGACTGCATCTATCAGCCGCTGCGCTCTGTTTGAATTAACGCCTTGCGCTTGCCAGGACAGATTGAACGGACGAATCACGACCCGGGCTGGGTCGGCCTGCAGCCGGAGAGGATGGCGATAGATCAAGGCACTGTCGCTCGCGCCCGCAGTTCGGCCATTGCGAACGACGCTAGGTGGAATGCTAGCAGCGATTCAGCACCGCGATTGAGATTAGGGCCGTTCGGGGTCAATCCATCATAGCATTCGCCGCTCGGGTAATCGACCAGCTGAACGAGCCCATCGTTGTCGCCAGTGAACCAGGCATAGGCTTTCTCCGCTTGCGCCAGCCAGATCGGGTCATTCGTCGCTGCAAAAGCGGCCGCGCAAGCTTCGATCATCCCCTGCGCTTCAAGTGGTTGCTGATCCCACGGACTAGGGTGCTCATATTCGCGCCCGAAATTCGCGCTCCCGACCGCACGAAAATGCCCTTCAGGCGCGGTCTGCCGGCTAACAATCCAGTTAAGCGTGGAAAGGCCCACAACGGTGAACTCTTCTCGTTGAAGGACGCGACCGGCACCAAGAAGCGCTTCGGGGAGCCGACAATTATCGTATGCGAGGACCCGCTCGAACCAAGTCCAGTCAGGGCGGGCCTCGACCGATGCCAGATGAGCAAGACGCGAGGCAAACGCCGCCGCAAGGTGTACCACCCGCCTATTTTCAGGATCCTCCTGAAGAATCCCCGCCGCGCCTAAAATACAGAAAGCCATGGCACGCGGCGACTCGATACCAAGCAAATGGTTAGCGAACTGGTTGAATAGGTCATGCGCCCACGTTCTGAGTTTGGCAGAGCGTGCTTCAGCTGCGGTTACGCCTAGGGCCCACATGGCGCGCCCCCAACTATCTTCTGACCCTGCTGCCTCGAGCCATTCCCCTTCGTAGCTCATGAAATTACGAAAGCGACATCGCTCGGAATTCCAAGCGCGCTCTACGAAATTCGAAAAAATCTTCGCCCAGCGATCATGAAGCATATTCGGCAGGTCCCGGCGGCGATGCATAAGGATCAGCGCACGAGCGTTATCGTCGAGACAGTAGCCGTGATTGGGGTCTGGGACTGAGTGCCGGCTGTGCTGCATGATACCAGTGCCGTCGGTCAATCGCTCGATTGCCGCGAAACCGGGATGCCGTGGTCGCCAAGCTGTCTGTGGTGCGTTCAAAAGCCGACTCCGGACTTGGCGATGTCGGTGATCGCGCGGATGGTATGCTGATATGCAACACAAAAGCCTTCGTCTCTACGTGGCATTACGTATCCGCCCTGGGGCTCAAGTAAGCTAAATGCAGAGAGAAATGGAGAACCGTGCATGATCGGGCTGGCGGAAAGAGTGTGCAGTCAAACCGAATCGGAGCACTTGGTACGTCTGACCCGTATCGCGCTTATCGGGAACGCGCTCCCACGGCGATGCGGCCTTGCGACGTATACCTCGCACGTTTTCGATGCGCTGCGAGATCGCTTCCCGGAGCTTGTGATTGATCATTATGCGATGAATGATCCAGGTCAGACCTATCCTTATCCGCGCTCTGTGACCGGCATTCTTAGGCAGGAAGAGATTAGTGACTATCTCGGAACCGCCGAGCGGATTGGCGCGAGCGGCGCAGAGCTGGTCTGGGTCCAGCATGAGTTCGGGATTTTTGGCGGCCGGTCCGGCCTTCATCTACTCGCCCTTCTCGAGCGGCTTACGGTCCCGATCGTTGTGACTCTTCACAGCGTCGTCGATTGCCCGAGCAAGGAGCAACGGGCAGTCATGGAGCGGCTGGTCCGATGCTCGTCCAAGCTAATTGTCATGGCGGAAAAAGGTCGCGCGATACTCTCAAAAACCTACGGCGTTCCAGATCGCAAGATTGCGGTCATTCCGCACGGCGTGCCCGACCGTCCGCTCGCCGCTCCGACGGTGGCGAAACCGATTTTTGATCTTGCTGGCAAAAAAGTGCTGCTCACCTTTGGTCTTCTGTCGCCGAGCAAGGGTATCGAGACCATGATCGAAGCGATGCCCGCGATCCTCGATGTGCATCCGGACACGATCTACGTCGTGGCCGGCTTGACCCATCCGCATCTTGTTGCCCACGAAGGCGAGCGCTACCGGACTGACCTTGTCAGCCTTGCGGACCGATTGGGCGTACGTGCTCATGTTCGCTGGATCGACCGGTTCCTCGATCAGAAGGAGCTGCTGGACCTGATTGCCGCCGCCGATATTTATATTACACCCTATCTGGACCTAAAGCAGATCACGTCCGGCGCCTTGTCCTATGCGGTTGCGCTGGGGAAGCCTGTCGTGTCGACCCCCTATCACCATGCCGCCGAAATCATCGGCCCAGCCAATGGCATCCTTGCAAATCCGGGCGATATCGCTGGCTTTGCGCGTGCGGTGCTCACCTTGCTCGACGACGACAGGCTGCGGGATGGTATGGCTCGATGCGCCTATGCGCTAGGCCGGCCGATGATCTGGAGTCGCAACGCTGAGGCCGCAATGGTCGAGTTCAGCGCCTGCCTCGCACTCGCGCAGGTGCGTACCAGGCTGCCATTGCCGAGCCTCAATTTAGCCCCGACGCAACGTGCCGGTGCGCTAGCGGGTTAGGCTCGACAGATCGACACAATCAAACGCCTTGTCATCTTCGATCTGGACGGAACTCTGGCGGCGAGCAAGCAATCCATCGACAGCGAAATGGGCGCGCTTCTTGCCGAATTGCTCGACGTCCGGCTCGTTGCCGTTATTTCGGGGGGCGACTGGCCGCAGTTCGAACGCCAGCTGCTCGCTCGATTGCCAGGGTCTGCCCGGCTAGAGAATTTACTGCTGATGCCGACCTCCGGCACGAAATTCTATAAGTTTCAGGGCTCGTGGACGCAGGTTTACGCAGATCTCTTCAGCTCCGATGAGCGTCGCGCCATTCTCGGGGTATTGAACGAAGCTATCGCGGAAGCCGGCTTCGCCGACAATCGCCTGTGGGGCGAAAGAGTCGAGGACCGCGGGAGCCAGATCACTTTTTCCGGTCTCGGCCAGCAAGCACCCGTCGCAGAAAAAGCAAACTGGGATCCCGATCGGCGAAAAAGAACAAGGCTGAAGGCTATCTTGGAGCGACGCCTCGCCGATGTGGCGGTGCGTATCGGGGGATCGACCTCAATTGATATTACCCGGCCAGGGATAGACAAATCCTTCGGTATCCGAAAACTCATCGAGTCAACCGGATTCACGATCGAAGAACTGCTGTTTGTCGGTGATGCCCTTTACCCGGGCGGCAACGACGCACCCGTCAGGGACGCAGGTGTTGC
>JANMWM010000249.1:0-6073 GCA_031394005.1 Sphingomonas sp. | reverse complement strand
GCCCGAGCGCGAGACGACCCCGACCGAACCCTTCTTGAAGATCGAACCCGGCATGATCCCGATCTTGCACTCTTCGGGGGTCAGCACGCCAGGGCAGTTGGGTCCGATCAGGCGCGACTTCGATCCCGACAGCGCGCGCTTTACCTTGACCATGTCGAGCACCGGGATGCCTTCCGTAATGGTGACGATCAGCGGCACCCCCGCGTCGATCGCCTCGAGGATCGAATCGGCGGCGAAGGGTGGCGGAACATAGATCACGCTGGCGGTCGCGCCGGTCTTCGCAACGGCTTCCTCGACGGTGTCAAACACGGGCAGGCCGATGTGGGTCGATCCACCCTTCCCGGGGGTCACGCCGCCGACCATCTGCGTGCCATAAGCGAGCGCCTGCTGGGTGTGGAACGTCCCGGTCTCGCCGGTCATCCCTTGGGTGATCACCTTGGTGTTGCGATCGACGAGGATGCTCACTTGCCGAGGCTTCCGTCGATGGCACGGCACGCGTCGAGCAGTTCCTTGACCGCGTCGACGCTGACCTTGAGGCCGGCCTTGTCGTCGTCGAGTTCGATCTCGACGATCCTTTCGACCCCGCCCGCGCCAATTTGGACCGGCACGCCGACGTAGAGCCCGTCGAGGCCGTACTGGCCGTCGACCCAGGCAGCGCAGGGGAGGATGCGCTTTTGGTCATTGAGGAAGGCTTCGGCCATGGCGATGCCGCTCGCCGCGGGGGCGTAGAAGGCCGAGCCGGTCTTGAGCAGCGCGACGATCTCGCCGCCACCACCGCGCGTGCGCTTGACGATCGCGTCGATCTTTTCGTTGGAACTCAGCCCCATCTTGACGAGGTCGGGCAGCGGGATGCCGTTGACGGTCGAGTAGCGCACCACCGGGACCATCGTGTCGCCGTGGCCGCCGAGCACGAAGGTGTTCACGTCGCGCACCGAGACGCCGAATTCGTCGGCGATGAAGTGGCTGAACCGCGCACTGTCGAGCACGCCTGCCATGCCGACGACCATGTGATGCGGCAAGCCGGAAAACTCGCGCAGGGCCCAGACCATCGCATCGAGCGGGTTGGTGATGCAGATGACGAACGCACTCGGCGCGTTGGCCTTGATGCCCTCGCCGACCGCTTTCATGACCTTCAGATTGATGCCGAGTAGATCGTCGCGGCTCATCCCCGGCTTGCGAGCGATGCCGGCGGTGACGATGATCACGTCCGCCCCGGCGATATCGGCATAGTCGTTCGAGCCGGTGATCTTGGCGTCGAAGCCCTCGACCGGGCCGCACTGCGACAGGTCGAGCGCCTTGCCCTGCGGCACCCCCTCGACGACGTCGAACAGGACGATATCGCCAAGCTCTTTCTGCGCGGCGAGATGGGCGAGCGTACCGCCGATGTTGCCGGCGCCGATGAGCGCGATCTTCTTGCGGGCCATGATCATCATGCCTTTCGAATTCTGGTTTGCGCGCACCGGCGACGGGATTTCGAAGCGCGGGATAAGGATGCGGCGTCCGCTTAGCCGCCCCGTCGGGGCGGGGCAACCGCTCGCGTCACCGGGCAAAGGGGAACGATCCGGCGGCCGCATTTGTTCTCTTAACGCGTGGGCGACAATCATGCCCTCACATCACCAGGAGCAATCCGATGAAGACTATTCTCACCCTTGCCGCCGCCGCCGCGGCCGTGGCGCTGACCGCCGCCCCGGCGCTGGCCGACAAGGGCGGTCATGGCAATGACAAGGGCAACAAGGAATGGAAGCATGGCGGCGGCGACCGTGACGACGGCTATCGCAGCAATTATGGCTATCGTCACAGCAGCTATCGCCATTGCCCGCCCGGGCTAGCGAAAAAGCATAATGGCTGCATGCCCCCGGGTCAGGCGCGCCGCTGGGCGCAAGGTTCGCGCATGCCCTATGGCTACAACAGCTACACGCCGTACAACCAGATCCCGCAGCGCTATGTCGACCAGTATGATCTGGATCCGAACAACCGCTACGTCTACCGCGACAACACGATTTATCAGGTCGATCCCAGGACATCGATCATCCAGCGTATCCTCGGCGGTTTGATTCGCTAGACCGCCAGGACGAAATGAAGAGGCCACCCGGTTCGCGCTGGGCGGCCTTTTTCATTTGCTACTTCCCCGCGAGGTCGCTCAGCAGAAGCTTCCAGTGGATCACGTTCTCGGTCAGCGACTTGATCGGCAGCCGCTCGTCCTTGCCATGCGCGCGAAGATCCGTCGGGATCACGACCATTGCGCCGTTGGTCCCGTAGACGGGGATGCCGGCGACGCGGAACGACCGGGCATCGCTGGCGCCGGTCGACATTTCCGGAAAGGTCGCGAAGGCCGGGTGAAGCGCAGTGACCGCGCGGCTGAATGCAGCGGTCACGTCAGGCCGCAGCGGCGAGGCAAGGCTGGCGACATATTTGTCGTTGCGGCTCACCACGACCTCGGGGTCGGCGACAACCCGGCCAAGCTCGGCCTGGATCGCGTTGGGGTCGATGCCGGGGAAGATGCGGCAGTTGATCATCGCGGTGGCCAGCTGGGGCAGTGCATTGTCGGCATGACCGGCGAACAGGCGGGTCGCGACACAACGCGTGCGGGTCAGCCCGACCTCGGTCTCGCTCGCTTCAACCGCGTCGGCAGCGGCACCGTCCTTCGGATTGGCCAACCATGAACGCATTGCGGTGCCAAGCGCGCCCGACTCCATTTTCGCCCGCGCGGTGAAATAGGTGCGCGTGGTGTCGTTGAGCATCGGTTCGAAGCGATAGCCCTCGATCTTGTCGAGCGCGTGAGCGAGCGAATAGATCGCATTATCCTTGCGCGGCTTCGACGAGTGGCCACCCCGATTGCGGACGGTCAGCGTGTAGCCCGCGAAGGTCTTCTCGGCGGTCTGCATGGCGAAGCCGACAGGGGTGCCGTTAGGCGTGGTCGCGCCGCCGCCGCCGTCGGCGTTGAGCCCATATTCGGGGTGACCGAGCAGGTCGAGCCACTCGCTCGAGCCCTTCTCGGCGCCGAGGCCGTTGGTTTCCTCGTCGCCGGTGAACAGCACGACTATGTCGCGGGTCGGTTTGAACCCGCTCGCCTTTAGGTCGATCATCGCTTGGGTGATGCCGGTGATGCCATCTTTCATGTCAATCGTGCCGCGGCCGTAATAATAGCCGTCGCGCTCGGTCAGCTTGAACGGATCGGTGGTCGAGTCTTCGCGCTTGGCCTCGACGACGTCCATGTGGCCGAGCAACAGGATGGGCTTTGCCTTGGGGGTACCGAACGCGCGCCAGCGAACGATCAACGCAGCGGTGTCGTCCTCGCCAGTTGTCGCGCTGGCGGTGTGATAGGGCATGACGTGAACGTCCGCGGCGGGAAAGCCCGCAGCCTTGAACTGGTCGGCGAGATAGTTCGCCATGACCGGTACCTGATGGCGGCCGATCACCGTCGGGGTGTTGACGACCTGCTCGAACATGGCGCGGGTGGCGGCGGCGCGCTGGGGCGACAGCGCCGGGGGGGCGGCGAGTGCGGGGGCGGCGGTGGCGGCGAGAAGCAGGGCAATCACAGTACGCATCGGTAACCTTTCGCGAGGAACAGCAATGTGAGAATAGCGGCGATCGCACGCTTGTCGATACTACTATCGCGCCCGATCGTCCGTGGCTATGGGCGCGCCATGCGCCAAACCATTCTGATGAGCGCTGCCCTGAGCAGCCTGTTCGTTCCTGTCCCCGCCGTGGCCCTGTCGCACCACAGCTGGAGCCAGGCGAGTTCGATCGCGCGCGACGGGCTGGTCGCGGTGGCGTTCGGCTTGCCGGCGATCAACGGCGACTGGCGCGGGGTCGAGCAATCGGGTCTTTCGGTGGGCGCGGCGTTCGCGGTAACCGAGAGCCTGAAATACACCATCCATGAGCGCCGCCCGGATGGGAGCGACAACAAGAGTTTTCCGTCGGGGCACACGTCGGCCAGCTTCGCCGCGGCCGCCAGCCTCGAGAAACGTTATGGCTGGCAGGTCGGCCTTCCCGCCCACCTCGTCGCGGCGTTCGTCGGCGTGTCTCGGGTCGAGGCGAAGAAGCATTTTGTCGGCGACGTGCTGGTCGGCGCAGTGATTGGCGAGGGTGCAGGCTGGCTGCTGACGTCGAAGCGCGACGCCCGCGTGCGCTGGCTGCCGTGGGGCGACGCGCATGGCGGCGGGGTCAGCGCCGGGATGCGCTTCTAGACGGTAATCAGTCGATGAAGCCGTGGCCTTGTGCCAGATAGTTGTCGCTCTGCATTTCTTCCAGCCGGCTGACGGTCCGCTGGAATTCGAAATTGCCGTCACCGGCGGGATAGAGTTCGGCGGGCGCGGCGTCGGCGGCGGCAAGCAGTTTCACCCGCTGTTCGTAGAGCTGGTCGATCAGCGTGACGAAGCGCGCTGCCTCGTTTCGCATCTCACGCGTCATGACCGGGATGCCGACGATGATCACGCTGTGAAAATGGTGGGCGATGGCGAGATAGTCGGCGGCCCCGCGCGGTTCTCCGCACAACCGCTTGAACGAGAATACCGCGACGCCCTTGAGGCTCTTGGGAACGTGCAGCGTGCGTCCGCCGCCAACGTCGAGTTCTTCGGACGGGACATTGGCGCGGTCCTCGACCGGATAGTCGGTCAAACGGAAGAAGGCATCGCTCAGCGCGGCACTGGCAGCGACGCCGTTGGGGACGTGCCAGGTCGACACGCCCTGCAACCGATCCAGGCGATAATCGGTCGGACCGTTGAGGGGGACGACCGCCAGGCGCTGCTCGAGCAGGCGGATGAACGGCACGACGAGCGCGCGGTTAAGGCCATCCTCGTAGAGGTCGGCGGGCGGTCGGTTCGAGGTCGTGACGAGCTTCACTCCCTCGTCGAGCAAGGCGGTGAACAGCCGTGACATGATTAGCGCGTCGGCACTGTTCGTGACCATCATTTCGTCGAAGGCGAGGAAGCGGACTTCTTTGGAGAGCTGCCTCGCGACCGCGATCACCGGGTCGCCCTCCTCCGTCGCGCGGGCGACGCGGAGGCGTTGGTGGACGTCGAGCATGAACGGCGCGAAGTGAGTGCGGCGTTTCGGCTCGATCGCGATGTTGGCGAAGGCGAGGTCCATCAACATCGACTTGCCGCGCCCGACCCCGCCCCACAAATAGATGCCGGCGCACGCCTGGTTCCGCCTTCCGAGCAACCGGTCGAGCAGTCCCTGCGGGCGGGCGCCGGCGAAGCGGTCGAGCGCGGCGACGGCGCGCGCCTGGTCGGGATCGGACTTGAGTTCGCCTGCCGCCAGCAGCGCCCCATAGGCGGTGCAGACCGGCCCCTTCAAGTGGCGTCGCGGATGCGCTTCAGCGTGCCGGTGAAGTTGTGCGTCGGCTGCCCGCCCTGCTCGCAATGCCCGGCCATGAAGGCGATCCCGCCCCTGGTCTTGCCGACGAGGCGGACGAACGCATCGAGCGGCGCGCCGGCCATGGTCCGGGCGATGAAGTGGGTCGAGCAGTCGAGCGTGACATAGTGCCCGGGGTCGCGCCCGACGATCCGGCCCCCGGCGAAAATCGCCATGTCGATGAATGTCATCACCGCGCCGCCGTGGATCGACCCGCCAAGATTGAGCATCAGTCCCGTCGGATGCATCCGCACCTGCACGACGCCGTTACCGGCATCGCGATAGCTCATCGGCCCGATCGCACCGGCGAAGCTTTCGGGCGGAATGTCGCCGAAACTTAGCCAGCCTTCTCCGTCGAAATCGCTCAAGCCGCACGCTCAGCAATTAGCTTCTTCGTTTCCGCGATCGCTTTGGCCGGGTTCAACCCCTTGGGACAGGCGTTGGCGCAGTTCATGATCGTGTGGCAGCGATAAAGCCGGAACGGGTCCTCGAGCTGGTCGAGGCGCTCGCCGGTCATCTCGTCGCGGCTGTCGGCGAGCCAGCGATAGGCTTGCAACAGGATCGCGGGCCCCAAGAAGCGGTCGGCGTTCCACCAGTAGCTCGGGCACGAGGTCGAGCAGCAGGCGCACAGGATGCACTCGTAGAGGCCGTCGACCTTGGTGCGGTCCTCGGGGCTTTGCAGCCGCTCCTTGCCCGACGGCGGCGGCGACGCGCT
>JANMWM010000216.1:0-6951 GCA_031394005.1 Sphingomonas sp. | reverse complement strand
CGTCAAGGCACCGGGCTTCGGCGATCGTCGCAAGGCGATGCTTGAGGACATATCGATCCTCACTGCCGGCGAGATGATCTCGGAAGATCTCGGCATCAAGCTCGAGAACGTCACCGTCGAGATGCTGGGCACCGCCAAGCGCGTCACCATAGACAAGGACAACACGCTCATTGTCGATGGGGCCGGTTCCCATGAAACAATCAAGGCCCGTACCGAGGCAATCCGCCAGCAGATCGAGAACACGACGTCGGACTATGACAAGGAAAAGCTGCAAGAGCGGCTGGCCAAGCTTGCCGGCGGTGTGGCGGTGATCAAGGTCGGCGGTTCGACCGAGGTTGAGGTCAAGGAGCGCAAGGACCGCGTCGACGACGCGCTTCACGCGACCCGCGCTGCGGTTGAGGAGGGCATCGTCCCCGGTGGTGGCACCGCGCTGCTTTATGCGACGCGTGCGATCGAAGGGCTCAAGGGCGTCAATGACGACCAGACTCGCGGCATCGACATCGTCCGCAAGGCTCTCCAGGCGCCGCTCCGCCAGATCGTGGAGAACGCAGGGCATGATGGTGCAGTGGTCGCCGGCAAGCTTATGGATTGCAACGACCAAAACATGGGCTTCAACGCCCAGACCGACGTCTACGAGAACCTCGTCACAGCCGGCGTGATCGACCCGACGAAGGTCGTTCGTGCTGCGCTTCAGGATGCGGCGTCGATCGCCGGGCTACTTATTACCACAGAGGCGGCCATTGCAGAGCTTCCGGAAGACAAGCCGACAATGCCGATGGGTGGCGGTGGCGGCATGGGTGGGATGGGCGGAATGGGCGGGATGGATTTCTAGGGGGCGATCCTAACCGTCAGATAATGCTGAAGTTGAAGGCCGGCCATCGACTGCCGGACTTCGACTTCCAACGTCCGGACCGATCATCCGTGCCGCGCAACGCGACACCATATCTTCAAACATCACCCTGCTCATCAAGTATTTAGAGAGCCCGGTGACTGCGCCGTCCGCTTACATGGGCGGGGCAAGACCATCCTTGCCAATCCCAACAAAGTTCGCTCCCGGCTCCCTCCGGCGACTGCACTGTTCGTGGCAATCCACTGGTGGCGCGTTCATCGTGGTAAGGAGTAGCAGTTCCGGCACGCCTGGCGACGAGGCACCGAGCCAATCCGAGAGGGCTACGGCAGTTACGGCTCGCGGCTTCTCCGCCATTTTCAATTACGATCGCCTGAGTTCAATACGGCGCCTTAAAATTCGCCGTCAGTCATCTCCAGTGTTATCATCCGGCGTTGCAGTCTTACATTTCTGGTTTGCAGAGCGCTCGCATTGCGTCGCCAGGATTATTCCCGAGAATAGTCCGTTGTCTCATCTAAAATGCTCCCGAGCGATGTTGGCGGTGGAGCAACTAGATGGGAAAGATCGGGATGGCGACGCGAGACGCTTTGTTAGCAGCGACGGGCGAACGGTATCGAAGCGGGGGCCGCGTCGCACATGATGGGGAGCTTGGATTTTGACAAATAAGCCGAGTGAAAAATGCCAACGTCCATCGGGTCGCATGATCGCACTTTTCGGTACTGTAATTCTTATAATCGGCTGCTCGAAGCCGGACGAGGTTGCTCACACCACGGCCACCCAGAATGCCGCCATGAATCAGCTCGACTTGATCGCTAAGACACCGGCGAAGAAACCCGACGAAGGCCGAGTTTCCCCGCCCGGCCGCTAGCGGTAATACACGCGGTTGTGGCGGTAGCGTGAAGCGTAGGCGGCGTGATGGCGCATGGCATGACGGTGTCCGCCGTAGGAGCGATACCGCGGAGCGCTATAGCCAGCGTAACGGCGATATGAGTAGACCCTAGGCCGGCGGTACGACGAATATCGCTGCTGATACGCGTATGGCTGCTGATAGGCGTACGAGTTGATATATTGCTGTTGGTACTGAGGCTGGTTGGCATACTGATCGCCATATGCGGGATCATATTGCTCCTGTTGCTGTTGCACTCCTGAACCGAGGCCGCCACCCAAAACGCTTCTAAGGATGCTCCCAACATCCTGAGCTTGGGCAGGCGCAGCAAGCAAAGTCAGACTTCCGACTGTTGCAAGGATTATCTTCTTCATGGTCATCTCCAAAGGGCGAATTGAAGGTCCGAAGCGGTGCTAAGCCATCGTAATCCCTAAAGTTTACACGTCAGGCCTATAACCATCAGGGCTACCTGAGTGATCCGGAGGCATAACGCCGAAGGCCCGATCGAGCCGAAGCTAGACTGGGCCAGTAGGAGTGAGCGGGGTGGGGGCTCTATGCGTATGACGTCAAAACCGAAGTGCTCCAAGATGGTTCCGAACAGCGGCCTAGCCGGGTCGCGAGTTATCGATGTGAGCTGAAGGCTACCTGCTTCGACATTGCCCGTTTCGAAAGCAGTCTAAGAGTCTTCTGTGGTTGCCGCCCGTGGTGCAAGAAGTTTCTGATCCGAGTATGCGAGTGATCGAGTGCGGTCTTCTGTAAGGCCTATAGATACGGCATTTTCCAGAAGAAGCCGCTGGCCGGTATGGGGATCTGCGGACCTGGTCCAATTCTGACTCTCGAGCTCTAACGCTCACGACTCTAAGCTGGTTTTCCTGATCCAGATCTGTTCGATCATGTCGCCCATTCGGGTCATCGCCTTCTCACACCCCCTTCATCCGGCGTCAGGCAGATTTTTCTGCATGGTCATCATGCAGCTGCTGCCACCTGCGCCGGAACTCGATAATCCTCATTCTTCGTCAGCATGGCCCAGATCGTCCGCGCCATCTTGTTGGCCAAAGCGATCGCCACGAGCATCCTCGGCTTTCGCGCTGCGATGCGCGCCAGCCACGATCCTTCCGGGATCGATTTTCTGCCCAGCCAGTTCAGGCGCGACATCGCCCCTATGATCAGCAGCCTGCGGATATCAGATTGCCCTGCCTTGGAAATGCGTCCGAGCCTCTCCTTGCCGCCGGATGAAAACTGGCGTGGAAAGAGACCGAGCCACGCCGCAAAGTCGCGGCCGCACCGGAAGTTTTCCATCGGCGGCGCAAAGGCTTCGACTGCCAAGGCGGTTAAAGGTCCAACCCCGGGGATCGTCTGCAGCCGCCGCGCTGTGTCGGTTTCAGCCGCCAGCGCCTTGATCTTGCAAGTCCGAGCATTAATGCGGACCGTCCTATCGGCAATCTGTTCCAGTAACTCCCGGCATTCCTCGCGCATCAAATCGGGCAAATCACTGTTCGGCGCGCACAGGATCTCGTCAATCCGCTTGATCTGATGGATCCCCTGCGGAACAATGTGGCCGTATTCATAGAGGCCAGCCCGCAACGCGTTGACCAACTCGGTACGCTGGTGGACGAGCCTTTCTCGAGCGCGAAACAGAATAGCTCGGCTTTGTTGCTCTGCCGACTTCGGCTCTACAAAGCGCATTTCCGGCCGTTGCGCCGCGATCACGATTGCCTCGGCGTCAGCCGCATCGTTCTTTTGGCGCTTCACAAATGGCTTTACGTAATGCGGCGCAATCAGCTTCACCTCATGACCGAGCCGGATCATCTCGCGGGCCCAGTAATGCGCGCTGCCACAGGCTTCCATCACAACCACCGATGGAGCCTGCTCGGCCATGAACTTGGGGAAACTTTGCCGCGACAGCTTTTTGCGGAACTGTGGCTGTCCCGACATTGACGCAGCATGCAGCTGGAAAACATTCTTTGCTAGATCCACCCCAATCATAATATCCTTCGTCACGGTTGCCGTCCTTTCCGCTCAGTGGCTGTAAACACCACTATCTTGGCACATTGCGATGCCGTCTGGGGGGCGGCAACCACCCCATCTGACTCATAATCATTCGCATTGATTTGATAGGCTTGCGATTCTGCGTGTGATGAGCCGGATTGACGCGAGATATAGCCATGCGGCGGCGCTTTCGATGGTTCGCTCGAAGTCCTTGGCCAGGCGGCGATTACGTACCAGCCACGCGAAGGTGCGCTCGAAGATCCAGCGTCGGGGCAAGAGTTCAAAGCCTTTGGCGCCCCCGCGTCATAGCCCCCGAGGCCCGCCGCTCTCCGTAGTTTTGATGCTCAAGCTGTCGATCACCCCGGCGCTGGGCGATGCCTCGCGCCCCGCCGCCTCACGCACCGCCATCAGCAGCGTGTGGTTGATCGAGCGCCACATCCCGATGTCGCGCCAGCGGTAGAAGTAATGCTGCACTGTCGTCATCGGCGGGAACAGATCGGGCGACAGCATCCACCACGGCAACCCGCGGCGCAGCAAATAGAGCAGGGCTTCGACGATCTGCCGATAGCTCCACACCGGCGACCGTCCCGGTGCGAACGAGTAGGAAATAGCGGCCCCAGAACCGACCATTCCGCGTCGGTCAAATCACTTGGCAAACGCAGGCCGCTTCGGGCAAACTGCCTTCGGGTGGTGTCAGTCCACATGTGATCCTCCGTCGATGTCTCGCAACACCGATTGAATCACATCATGCTGATATTACCCAATTTCTTTTTCGGTCAGGCTTTTATTAGATCGGCTTACTCGATAAGATCACGCAGGTGCAGAACGACATCTTTTACCGGGCTCACCGGCGATCCGAAGTTAATGGGCTGCTCTGAAATCGTGCCAAGCCGCTTTGCGGACCCGTTCGTGGCGCCCGGCGTTATCTAGTTTCGATGTGCCCTAGTGTGCAATCCTGAAAGGCTTGAGCATGACGATCCCCGCATCCCCCGTTTGGTTCATTACGGGGTGTTCAACCGGCTTCGGTCGAGACTTGGCGCGGCTGGTGCTCGATCGTGGTTGGCGTGCAGCGGTTACGGCCCGTGCGCGCGACCGGGTCACCGATCTCGTTGATGGGAACGCCAACGCACTGGCCCTCGAATTGGACGTAACAAACGATGCCCAGATCGGGGCCGCTGTCTCTGCTGTTCAAGCAAAGTTCGACCGGATTGATGTCCTCGTCAACAACGCCGGCTACGGCTATCAGGCGACCGCTGAAGAAGGTGAACAGAGCGAGATCCGTGGGCAATTCGACACCAACGTTTTTGGCCTGTTCGCGCTCACTCGGGCTGTCCTTCCAATCATGCGCGCGCAGCGCAGCGGAAATATCGTCAACTTTACATCCGTGGCCGGCCTCGTCGGATTTCCCGGTTCGGGATACTATGCGGCATCGAAGCATGCGGTCGAGGGTTGGTCGGACTCGCTGCTGGCTGAAGTCGCGCCGCTCGGCATCGGCGTCACCTGCGTCGAGCCTGGCCCGTTTCGGACCGACTGGGCGGGCCGCTCGTTGAGGCAGACGCCGAGCGCGATCCCAGAGTATGCGGACACCGCTCAGGCACGCATGGAGGGCACGAAGTCTTACAGCGGCAGTCAGGAAGGCGACCCCGTCCGCGCCGGCGAAGCAATCATCGCGGCTGTGCAGCAGGAGACACCGCCGCGCCACCTCGTTCTTGGCCGGTTTGGCTACGATGCTGTGACGTCCAAACTAAGCGAACGCCTGGCTGCGATTGAAGCAGCTCGCGAGGTCAGTCTAAGCGCGGACTTTCCCGACAAGTGATAGCGCCTGCGCACGCATTACCTTCATCGGAACATCGGCGAACCTCGGCGCCGGCTAGTCGAAGAAGGTTAGAAGCGCTCCATACTCTGGAACTTGCGGCCCGAGCCTGTCAGGCTAGCTTCCATGACCGATGAGTCGATCGCGCGCCTGCGCATCAGCCTGGCAGATACCGAACCCGAAGTCTGGCGCCGTGTCGATGTGCTTCCCACCGCCAGCCTTAATATGCTGCACGACATCACCCAAGCGGCGATGGGCTGGGAAGACTATCATCTGTGGATGTTCGAGGCGGAGGGGCGGCGCTACGGCTTGGCCGACCCAGAATGGCCGGACCGAGAACTCACCGCAGCAAAGGACGTAAAGCTAGGCGCGCTCACCGATCGCGGCGTCCACCAGCTGACCTATACCTACGACATGGGTGATGATTGGGAGCATGTTATCACCGTCGAGGCGATCCTGCCCGGCGATCCAGACGCTAAATATCCGCGCTTCATCGAGGGCGCTCGTTGCTGCCCGGCCGAAGACGTCGGTAGCATTCCCGGTTACGAAAACTTCTTGGAAGCCGTCGCCAACACGAATCATGAACAAGCGAACGAGTGCGAGGTGGACTGCTCCACCATATACTGCCTTTTTCTAAGCCGCCGATGCAACGCCGCTTAGGACGCCTTATATCGTCGCCATGACCGAGGTGATTGTCTGGCACGATGGTGGTTGCCCGCTGTGCAGGCGCGAGATTGCGCTGATGCGGCGGCTCGACTGGCGCGGCGCGATCGAGTTCGTCGATGTGACGAGCGCGCCAGCCTCGGGCTGCCCGATCGACCCGACGGAAATGCTGGCCCGCTTCCATGCCAGCGAAGACGGGGACTTACTGTCGGGCGCGGCGGCGTTCGCGGCAATGTGGCGCGCAATTCCCCTGCTTCGGCCGCTCGGGCTGGCGGCGCGATCGCCTTTGGTGCTGGCGATGCTCGAGCGTGTCTATCTCCGGTTCCTGCGGGTGCGCCCCAGGCTGCAGCGCATGTTCGCCGAGCGACACGTCGCATGAGGCCAAGATCAGACCCTGTTGGCCCGGGCCAGCGCAGCGTGTGGGACTTTCCGCGACCGGCCATCGCCGAGCGTTGCGCCGCGCACGTCCGCATCGAGCATCGCGGGCACCTCATCGCCGATACAAGCGCGAGCGTCTGCACCTTCGAGACCAGCCACCCGCCAAGCTACTACATCCCGCCCGACGCCATCACGCCGGGCGTGCTGCGCGCTGCCGGTGGAGGTTCCTTTTGCGAGTGGAAGGGATCGGCGAGCTATTGGGACGTCGTGATCGACGGCATCGTCCTGCCGCGCGTTGGCTGGAGCTATCCCGATCCGACCCCGGCCTTCGCGATGCTGCGTGATCATGTCGCCTTTTACGCCGCGCCGTTCGAC
>JANMWM010000239.1:0-3005 GCA_031394005.1 Sphingomonas sp. | reverse complement strand
CCGATACCGCCACAGCAGCAGCGGCCTTTGCATCGCCACTCCGGCGATGAAACCCCCGATATGCGCCGGTGTCGCCAGCAGCATCCCCTGCTGCCCCATGACATAGCCGAACCCGACCTGAATCATCACCCATGCCACCAGCAGCCACGCGCCGTTGAGCCAGCGGTTGAGCGCCCGCCCCTTCACGATCTGCTTATGCTGGCCATAGCTCAGCGCATAGGCCCCGATCAGCGCACTGATTGCCCCGCTCGCCCCGATCATCGGGTTGACGCTGTGCGGCGCGACGAGGAACTGCGCTGCCGCCGCGACATAGGCCCCGACCGCGTACAATAATATTGTCGGCCCCGCCCCGAGCACCCGCTCGACTGCCAGTCCACACCACATCAGCATCAGCAGATTGCCTGCCAGATGAAGAAGACTGCCATGTACCAGCGTCGCCGACAGCGGCGTCAGCAGCGCCGGCACCGCGGGCGATACGGCTAGCGTCCCCCCGAACCGCGCCGGCACAAACCCCATCAGCACCGCCGCATTGGTCGTCGCCGCGAGTAGGAATATCAGCAGCGACACGATCACCGTCGCCGCCGCGATCGCCCCGGTGGCGCTCTTCAACTGATGCGGGATTCGCACCGGCTCAAACGAAGTCGAGCTTCTGGATCTCGTAATATTTCTCGCCCGACGGTGTCGTCACTTCGACTTCCTCGCCGACAAGCCGCCCGATCAGCGCGCGACCGAGCGGCGAATTATAGCTGATCCGCCCGTTGGTGGCGTTCGCCTCGACCTGTCCGACCAGCTGGTAGGTGACCTGCTTCTTGTCTTCGTCGAGCAGCGTTACCGTGGCCCCGAACACGACCTTGTCGCCCGACAACGTCGTCGGGTCGATCACCAGCGCGCGGCTCAGCTGATCCTCCATGTCGAGGATCATCGCCTCGATCTGGCCCTGCCGTTCCTTGGCCGCATGATATTCGGCGTTTTCGCTCAGGTCGCCGTGCGCGCGCGCGACCTCAATCGCCTCGATCACCGCCGGACGCTCGATCATCTTAAGCTGGCGCACCTCGGTTTCGAGCTTGCGGTGGCCCTCAGCCAGCATCGGCACCTTCTCGCTTGCCATCTTGCTTCGTCCCCTTCGGCGAAAACCGGCCCGGCGCCTGCCAATGGGCGGCGCTCCTGCGGACCGGGTTTTCGAAAAAATATCAGCGTTTCAATGCTGAATAGTAGGACTGAAGCGAGCGAACTTCAAGCGCATGCCCACGCAAGGCCCCGATTGCGTGCGCCACGGCAACGCTTGCCGCCGCGGTGGTGAAGTAAGGCACCTTGGTCTTGAGCGCGGTCGCGCGGATCGCCTGGCTGTCCTTCATCGACTGCCAACCTTCTGTGGTGTTGAACACGACCTGCACTTCGCCGTCGACCAGCCGGTCGACGATGTGCGGGCGCCCCTGCGCCACCTTGTTGATGGTCTCGACCGGGATGCCCTGCGCGCGGAGTTCTTCGGCGGTTCCGTTGGTCGCGATCAGCTTGAACCCCAGCTCGGCCATCTTGCGCGCCGCCGGCACGATGTGGGCCTTGTCCGAATCCTTGACCGAGATGAACACCGTTCCGCCGTCCGGCAACACGACTCCGCCGCCGAGCTGGGATTTTGCAAAGGCGATATCGAAATTGTCCGATATTCCCATGACTTCGCCAGTGCTCTTCATTTCCGGTCCGAGTACCGGATCAGTCCCCGGGAAGCGCGCGAAGGGGAACACGCTCTCCTTGATCGCGATATGGCCGATGTCGCGATTGATCGGCAGGTTGGGAGCCAGGCGCTCCCCCGCCATTACCGTCGCCGCGATCTTGGCGATTGGCCGCCCGATTGCCTTGGCGACGAACGGCACGGTCCGGGAGGCACGCGGATTGACCTCGATCAGGTAGACCTTGTCGTCCTTGACCGCGAATTGGACGTTCATCAACCCGCGCACGTCGAGCGCCAACGCGAGTTCGCGGGTCTGGCGCTCGATCTCGGCGATGATCGCGGGCGACAGTGAATAAGGCGGGATCGAGCAGGCGCTGTCGCCCGAATGGACCCCGGCCTCCTCGATATGCTGAAGGATGCCCGTCACTGCGACGTCGGTGCCGTCGCAGATCGCGTCGACATCGACCTCGATTGCGTCGCGTAGATAGCGGTCGATCAGTACCGGCGACGATCCCGACACCTGCACCGCGGTCGCGATATAATGGTCGAGCTGGTCGGGGCCGTCGACGACCTCCATCCCGCGTCCACCGAGGACGTAGGAGGGGCGTAGCAGTACGGGATAGCCGATCCGTTCGGCGATCTGGATCGCTTCGTCGCGCGTGCGCGCCAGGCCGTTGGCGGGCTGGAGAAGCCCGAGCTTGTCGACCAACGCGGCGAACCGCTCGCGGTCCTCGGCAAGGTCGATGCTGTCGGGCGAGGTGCCCAGGATCGGCACCCCCGCCGCCTGCAGCCCTGCTGCAAGCTTCAACGGAGTCTGCCCGCCTAGCTGGACGATCACGCCGAGCAATTCGCCCCGCTCGCGCTCCTTGTCGATGATCGAGAGCACATCCTCCTCGGTCAGCGGCTCGAAATAGAGCCGATCCGAGGTCTCGGGATCGGTCGACACCGTCTCGGGATTGCAGTTGACCATGATCGTCTCGAGCCCGAGATCGCGCAGCGCGAAGGCGGCGTGGCAGCAGCAATAATCGAACTCGATCCCCTGCCCGATGCGGTTAGGCCCACCGCCGAGGATTATCACCTTGCGCCGGTCCGACACCGCCGCCTCGTCATCGGGGTCGCCGAACAGCGGCGCCTCGTAGGTCGAGTAGAGATAGGGCGTCGATGCGTCGAATTCGGCCGCGCAGCTGTCGATCCGCTTGAACACCGGCCGCACGCCCAGCTTCAACCGGTGCGCGCGGACTTCGGCCTCAGTCACCCCGCCGGTCATCGCCTTCAGGGCATCGTGGACCACGCCCGATCCGCGCGCGCTCTTCTCGCTCATTTCGCGCGGTGCATG
>JANMWM010000188.1:0-7110 GCA_031394005.1 Sphingomonas sp. | reverse complement strand
CCGGGGACGCTACACGATCATGCTGCGCGAGGACGGCATGGTGATGGACGACGGCACCGTGTGGCGGCTCGACGAAACCCGCTACCTGATGACGAGCTCGACCGGCGGCGCCGACCGCATGGAAGCGCATTTGAGCTACGTACACCGCATCCTCGCCCCGACGTCGCGCGTGTCGATCGTCCCGCAGCAGGAACAACTCGCCGGGATTGCGCTGGCAGGGCCGCTGGCGTTTGATATTCTGGCCGGGCTGATCGGCGCGACCCCTCCGGCCCACATGGGTCTGACTAACGCGACCCTCGCCGGCGTGTCCGTGCTCATCCTCGGAGCAAGCTACAGCGGTGAACGATCATTCGAAGTTTATGCGCCCGGGTTCGAAGCCGGACCAGTGTGGGACACCCTCGAGGCCGCGGTGCGGGCACGCGGCGGATTTCCCTACGGGCTCGAGGCGCTCGACTCGCTACGAGTCGAAAAGGGCCATGTTGTCATCGGCGCCGAGGCCGACGGGCGGACCACCGCCGACGATCTCGGCATGGGCCGTATGCAGCGCAAGGCGGGCGGCTACGTCGGCGCGCAGGCGCTCTCGCTCCCGGCCCTGTCTGCCCCCGGCCGGATGCAGCTGGTCGGCGTCGAGGCGGCGGACTCGATACCCGAAGGCGCCATGCTCATCGCACGCAGCGGCGCACCAGTCGAAGGCCATGTGACCTCGGCCACCGCCCGCGTGCTCGGCGACGGCAGCGTGGCGCTCGCGCTACTGGTCAATGGTCGCGAGCGGATCGGCGAGACCATCCTCGCCTCCTCGCCGACGCGCGGGCGGCAGGTCAGGGTCACGATCACCGACCCCGTCTTTTACGATCCAGACGGAGCGCGCTACCGTGATTGACGAGGCGGTTCATATCGCGGTCGCGCCCGCCGGCGACGTCGTCCTGCTCAACCTGTGGTCGGGCGACGTCGAGAGTTTGTGCGGCAAGGTCCCCCTTCTCCAGGTCGAGCCTCGCCGCTGGTGGCTACTCGGCGCCCGCGACCGGCTCGAATCGCTCGAAGCCCGCATCGCCGATCACGGCGCGCTCGCCCCGATCGGCGGTGGACTGGTCCGCGCCACCATCTCGGGCCCGGGCTGGCGCTCGTTGCTGATGATCGCCGGCCTGTTTGACGCCGAAGATCTCGGCTTCACCACGGGCAGCACCGTGTCGACCATGATCCACCACATCGCTGTCCGCATCGCCGTCACCGCGCCCGAAGCCTGCGACGTCTATTTTGCCGCGAGCTTCGCGCCCGCGCTGATCGAACATTGGTTAAAGGCCGCGGGGTCACACAGCGTCGCAATCGACGAAACAATAATGCCTATGTTGGGCGAACGTGACTTTCTCCCGATACATCCCGAGGATGCCTGAATGCCGCAACGAAATTACGTCCTGACCTTATCGTGCGAGGACCGGCCGGGAATCGTCGCCGCCGTGTCGAGTCAGTTGTTCCAGTCGGGAGCGAACATTCTGGAATCGAGCCAATATCATGATCCCGAGGAAAATCGTTTTTTCATGCGGATCACCTTTTGCGTCGCGACGAAACGGGGCATCGCGGCGCTGGAAACCGGGCTCGACGCGCTGCGCCAACAATATGGCATGCAGGTTCGGTTGGTCCCGGTAGACGAGCGGCCCAAGGTGTTGATCCTCGTGTCGAAATTCGACCATTGCCTGGTCGACCTAATCTATCGTGTGCGCATCGGCGAGCTTGACATGGACATCGCCGGGATCATCTCAAACCATCCGCCCGAGGCGTTCGACCAGTTCGACCTGCGCGACATCCCGTTCCACTACCTTCCCGTCACCGCCGCCACCAAGCCCGCGCAGGAGGCCGAGGTCGCTCGCCTGTTCCGCGAGACCGGGGCGGAACTGGTTATCTTGGCGCGCTACATGCAGGTCCTGTCCGACGCGCTCTCTGCGAGCTTCGCCGGGCGGTGCATCAACATCCACCACAGCTTCCTGCCCGGTTTCAAGGGGGCTAAGCCCTACCATCAGGCGCATGAGCGCGGGGTCAAACTGATCGGCGCGACTGCTCATTATGTCACCGGCGACCTCGACGAGGGACCGATCATCGAACAGGATGTCGAGCGGATCAGCCATGCCGATACCCCACACGGTCTCGTGGCCAAGGGCCGCGATATCGAGCGGCGGGTGCTTTCACGCGCCGTCGCGCTTCACTTGAGCGGGCGCGTGCTTCTCAACGGCACCCGTACCGTTGTTTTCCGGGATTGATCAGGAGGTCATTACGATCTTGCCGACATGCGACTTCCTGAGGAATTCTTGCTGTGCAAGAACGATGTCGCCGAGCGGATAGGTCGCCGCGACGAGGGGCCCGATCTCGCCGCGCTCGATGTATGAAACCAGATTCGGGAACAAGGTCGGTTCGATCACCGTGCAGCCCAACAACCGCAAATCCTTGAGGTAGAGCGTGCGCAGGTCGAGTGACACGACTGGTCCGGCGATCGCACCGGCGACGGCATAGCGCCCGCCGCGCTTCAGCAGCTGGAGCAGTTCGTCGAACTGCGGACCCCCGACGACATCGATCACGACGTCCACGCTTTCGCGTTCCAGCGTCGCCAGCAGGTCGACACCTCGATCGATCGTGCCGTCGGCACCGATTGCGCGCACCGCCGCCGCCTTGTCCGCCCCGACGACCGCGATCACCCGCGTCCCGCGCCGCTTGGCTAGCTGCACCGCAGCACTGCCGACGCCGCCCGATGCACCGGTAATGAGCACGGTTTCGCCCTCCGCGAGTCCCGCCCGTGTGAGCAGATTCTCGGCCGCTGAATAAGCGCAGGGGATCGACGCAAGCTCGGCGTCGCTCCACTCGCAATCGACCGCGTGGGCGTGACGTGACGGGGCGACCGCATAGTCGGCGAACGCGCCATCGCGCTCCGACCCGAAATAGATCGCGCTCTCGAGCGGCGCACCTTCGGCACGGAACACCGGTTCGACCAGCACACGCGACCCGATCCGGCTCGCCGGCACGCCCTCCCCCACGGCGACGATCCGCCCGCACGCGTCGGCTCCCTGGATGCGCGGGAAGTGGAAGGCCACGCCCGACCAGCCGTCGTCCTCGGCCCCCGCGATACCCGAGGCCCCGCCTACCTCGGTCGCCTCCGCCACGGTCTTCGAATACCATCCGATCCGCGTGTTGATGTCGGTATTGTTAACCCCCGCCGCAGCGATTTTGATAAGCACCTCGCCCGGGCCGGCAAGCGGCACCGGGACATCGTCGCGAAACTCGAGCTTCTCGAATCCGCCGTTGCCGGTCAGCAGCACCGCGCGCATGGTCGCCGGCACGGTCAACAGGCGGGGGCCAGCCCGAATTGCTGGAGATACCAGGACTGAAACTTGATCACACTGCCCTCCTGCTCGGAATAGCGGCCGGGGCGATAGCGGCTCGACATGATCCCCGTCTGATTATCCTCGGTGATCTTTTTGTCCTGCGTCGTGGTCGCGTGATAGCCCCAGATCATCTTGTCGATGTCGACCTGATCCTCGGTCGCGCGGCCATCGACCAGCCAGATCATCTCGACATCCGATTGCAAGGCGGCGCGCGGGGTGAACAGGAACAGGATTACGAAATGGTCATCCGCGACGATCTGGCTGAACGGGTTGAGACTCAAGTGCATCCGCCCACCGTCGGCGCTGCTGCGCTTCCCCATCAGTGGGGCGGGGGCAGTGCCATCCTGCGTTTCAGCGGCGAAGCCGTCCTTGTTCATCCGCTGCATCAGCAGGCGCAAATGGCTGCTCGCGGGGCCTTCGTCGATAGTGCCGATCGGGCGCCCGAGCGCGGCGGCGCTTGCCTCCCACGCATGGAGCTTGGGCATGAAGTCCGCTACCGCATCGGCAGGTCCCGAGCTTGGTCCGGCACCCACCGCGACGATCGATTCGACCGCGTGCATCGAACAGAATTCGGGGTGCGAGGGGACGCAATGATAGCATTCGAAGAAATTCTCGACGACCAGCTTCCAGTTGGCGGTGGTCGGATAGCTGCCGCGATGCGCGATGCGCGCGTCGGCGATGCCGTGGTAGTCGAGAATCGGCCCCATATCGCCGAAGGTCGTGTCGAAATCGACGGGTTCGCCTTCGCTCATGTTGATGAAGATGAGCCCGTGGAATACGCGGATATGGCAGGCGAACAGGCCGTTATCGGCCTTGTCGAAATCATCGGGCATCAATCGCGCGGCGATCAGCTTGCCGTCGAGTCCATAGGTCCACGCATGGTAAGGGCAGACTAGCCGCGGGGAATTGCCACTGTCGGCCGAACAAAGCGTCGATCCGCGATGGCGGCACACGTTGAAGAATGCTCGCACGCTGGTCGCATTTTCGCGGATCACGATGATCTGCTCGACGCCGATGCGGAACAGGAAATAGTCGCCCTTTTTGGGGACCTGCGAGACATGTCCGGAGACGATCCACTTTTGGCCGATAACCTGCTCCATGTCGGCCTGGAATACCGCGTCGCTCACATAATATTCCTGGTCGAAACTATAACCTGCGCGCGTCGTCGCGGCGAGGCGCTGCATCGTCACGAGGCTGGCTGAAGTCATGATCATTGCTTTCGGGTTTAGCTTTTGATCCGCGCGTTGGCGGAGTCGTAATAGGGCTTGAGCGACGCAGTGGCCGGATGGCGCACGCCCGCGATCTCGATCTCGTAATCGTCGGCGCCGATGACCCCGACCACGCCGCCATCGGCTGCAGTAACGTAGCCCAGTCCACATGCACCGCCGAGCGTGTAGGCGAACATTCCCGACCGGATGTAGCCGGCGATGCGATCGCCCTGCCAGATCGGCTCATTGTGATAGAGCATCGGTTCAGGCGATTTCAGGAGGAACTGGACGAGGCGTTGGCGGAGGCCGCTTTCCTTCTGCCGGACGAGCGCATCGCGGCCGATGAAGCCGCCCGGCTTGTCCATCTTCACCGCGAAGCCCAGCCCCGCCTCGAGCGGCGTATCCTCGTCAGTGATGTCATGGCCCCAGTGGCGATAGGCCTTCTCCATCCGCAGCGCATTCAGCGCATGATAGCCGCAGTGCTTCAGGCCAAACGCAGTCCCCGCAGCGACGATCTCGTCATAGACGCCGGTCATGAATTCGGTCGGGATATAGAGCTCCCAGCCCAGTTCCCCGACATAGGTAATCCGTGACGCGCGGACGATCGCATAGCCGAGCTCGATCTCCTGCGATGTCGCGAATGGGAATGCCTCGCCCGACAGGTCGTTGGGCGAAATGGACTGAAGCAGGGCTCGCGCGTTCGGCCCCATGATCGAAATCACGCCCATGCCCGACGAAACATTGGTCAGCACGGCATGTGCATCGTCGGGGATATGGCGCTTAAGCCAGTTAAAATCGCGCGTCTCGCTCTCGGCGCCGGTGACGATCAGGAATGCGGTGTCGGTCAGCCGCGTCACCGTCAGGTCGGCCTCGATCCCGCCCTCCTCGTTGAGCCACTGCGTGTAGACCAGCCGCCCGCACGCAACGTCGACCTCGTTCGCACACAACCGGCCCAGCACGCGCAGCGCGTCGCGGCCCTCGAGCCGGAACTTGGCGAACGACGACTGGTCGAACAGCCCGACCGCCTTGCGCACCGCCTTGCACTCGGCCGCACAATTTTCAAACCAGTTCTGGCGACCAAAACTATATTCGTATTTGGGCGTCGACCCGGGATCGCCATACCAGTTGGGCCGTTCCCAACCGAACGCCTCGCCATGACAGGCACCCGCCGCTGCGACCCGGTCATGGATCGCCGACTGCCGAACCCCGCGCGCGGTTTCATATTGCTTAAACGGATAGTGGGTCGCGTAGAGCAGCCCGAGGCTCTCGCTGACCCGCTCGCGCAGATATTTGCGATTGATCTGGAACGGCATGTTGCGGCGGACATCGACCGACCACAGGTCGGCGGGAGGAAGGCCGTCGCGGATCCATTCGGCCATGACCTTACCGATTCCGCCGGCCGATTGCAGCCCGATCGAATTGAGCCCCGCCGCGACGAAGCAGCCCTTCAGTTCGGCACTCTCGCCCAGATGATAGCGCACATCGGGCGTGAAGCTCTCGGGGCCGCAGAAGAACTTCTGAATACCGGCGTTCTCGAGCGCCGGGACGCGTCGCATCGCATCCACCAGCACCGGCTCGAAATGGTCGAAATTCCCCTCGATTTCATCGAAGCAGAAATCCTCGGAAATGCCATCCATTCCCCATGGCCGCGCATTAGGCTCGAACGCCCCGACCAGCAGTTTGCCCGCATCATATTTATAATAGCCGCAATAATCATAGTCGCGCAGCACGGGCAGCGAGGAAGACAGCCCGTCGATCCCCTCGAACAGTACGTAATAATGCTCGCACGCATGGAGCGGGACAGTTACGCCGATGCTCGCCGCAAGATCGCGCGTCCACATTCCCCCGCACAGGACGACATGGTCGGCGTCGATCTGCCCCTGGTCGGTCTCGACCCCCGTGACCCGCTCGCCGTCGTGACGGATTTTGGTGACCTTGGTGTTTTCGAAGATGCGCGCGCCGCCACTGCGCGCGCCCTTGGCAAGTGCCTGCGTGATGTCGACCGCGTTGGCATAGCCGTCGCTCGGGATGTGAATGCCGCCGACCAGATCGTCGACATTGGCGATCGGATAGAGCTCCTTGATTCGCTCGGGGGTAATCACCTCAACCGGCAAATCGAACACCTTGGCCATCGACGCGCTGCGCTTGAGTTCCTCGAAACGCTCGGTAGTCGTCGCCATTGAGATCGAGCCGCACTGGCGATACCCCGTCGCCTGGCCTGTCTCGGCTTCCAGCCCGCGGTATAATTCGCCGGTATATTTCGCGAGCCGCGTCATGTTGATCGATGGGCGCAGTTGCCCGACCAGTCCTGCGGCATGCCAGGTCGTGCCGCTGGTCAATTGCTTGCGCTCGAGCAGGACGACGTCGCTCCAGCCGATCTTGGTCAGATGGTAGGCGATCGAACAGCCGATCACCCCGCCACCGACGATGATGACGCGCGCGCGGCGGGGAAGCTCAGCGGCCATCGGTCAGGCTTTCATCTGGGCGTTGTCGACGTCATAAGCCGGCTGGTCGAGCACCATCGCCGGACGGCG
>JANMWM010000142.1:0-14574 GCA_031394005.1 Sphingomonas sp. | reverse complement strand
TCTTGGCAAAGTCATCGTCGAGCTTGGCCTCGCCCGAGGTCTTCACCTCGGTCGCGGTGACCGCGAAGGTCGCCGGCTTGCCCTTAAGGTTCGCGACCGGATAATCGGCCGGGAAGGTCACGCTGAGGTCGCGGCTTTCGCCGACCTTGATGCCGACAAGTCCGTCCTCAAACCCGGGGATGAGCTGGCCCGAGCCGATCTCGATCGCCATGCCCTCGCCGGTCCCACCCTCGAATGCGACGTCGTCGGCCGTGGTGCCTTTGTAATCGATGATCACCTGGTCGCCGGTCGCGGCGGCATGGCCCTTCTTGGCGGCGGTGAAGCTTTTTTGCGACGACATCAGCTGGCTGATCTGCGCGTCGACTTGCCCCTCGTCGGGCTCGGCCGTCAGTCGTTCGAGCGTGATCCCCTCGATCTTGGCCTCGGGAATTTCAGGGAGCGTCTCGAGGCTGACGCGAACTTCGGCGTCCTTGCCGGGGGCGTACCCCTCGTCGAGCTCGACCTGCGGCTGCATCGCCGGGCGGATGCCCTTCTCGGCGAGCAGTGACTGGACGCTATCCTGGACCGCGGTGTTGAGCGCGTCGGCGGCGAGCGCCGGCCCATGCATCTTGCGGATGAGGTTGGCGGGGACCTTGCCGGGCCGAAAGCCGGGCATTCGAACCTGCGGCGCCATGCGCTTCACTTCGCCGTCGACCCGGGCCTCGATATCCTTGGGTGGGATAGTCAGCATGAAGCCTCGCTTGAGGCCTTCGTTCAGCGTTTCGACGGTCTTCATGGTGTGTGTCTTGTCCTGTAGGAATCGGGTCTCGCCGCGTGGGTTTCAGCGGTGGTGCGGGCGAAGGGACTCGAACCCCCACATCTTGCGATACTTGGACCTAAACCAAGCGCGTCTACCATTCCGCCACGCCCGCGCGGACGCTCAAGGGCGCGGGCTATAGCAAGGATGGGCGCGAGAGCAAGGTCGGACGCAACCGGCGCCTGCCCCGACCGTTGATGAAGCGATTGGAGAATTTCATGCCCGACACGCTTCCCGGCCAGCCTTCCACGCCACCCGCCCGGACCCCCGCCCCACCACCGCAAACGTCGCCCGCAGAAGCCCCCGAGCCAGCGCCCAATATCGACACGCCCTCGCCCACGTCGCCGGGCGCCGAGCCACCGTCGCTGCCGAGCGGCCCGACCAGCTGATGGCGAGTGTGCCGCCATTGCCGGAATTGCCAGACCGTGAGCCGGGCGAGCCCGAGGTGCCGTTGCTTCCGGGCGAGCCCGAGGTACCGGCGCTGCCCGACCCGGTCAGTCGCTAGCGCCGAGCTTCTTTGCGAGCTTGTCGATGAGATAATCGGCGGCGAGCCCGATTGCTGCGCCGGCAATGACGTCACTGCTATAATGTTTACCGCGCGGGTTCTGGATCGCGGCGGCGGCAATCGCCAGCGTTAGCGCCGGGACTGCAGCTCGGGGATAATCTCGCGGCCGATGGCGCGCGAGACGGCGGCTGCGCCAGCGGTGTGACCAAAGGGAAAGCTGCTCCACGGGCTGCTGTCATGCTTCCCCTTCCCGCTTTCATAGGACGCGCCATCGAGCACGCGTTCGGGGCAAGTGCGGTCAATCGAGTGTTTGATGGCGCTCTTGACGCTGGTCGCGAGTTAATGCGCGGCAAACATCCGCACCCCGGCGAGTGTTAGCCGCTCGCTCCGCGCGAGTGCCCCGCCACCATCACCGCCGCGCCGATCGCGCGCAGCGGGGGCTGATCGGCGACGTCGCTGAGGTCACCGGCAATTTGCGTCAGCGGGTGGTTGCGCACAAGCGCGGTGGCGCGAGCGACCTTGAGATCGGTCTTCTCGACCCGACTGAGCTTGGCTCGTCGGGTCATCGAGACCCCTTTCAGCTGCGCAAACGCGCCGATCCGACGACGTTCTCAAATTCGGGCAGCTCGGCGGCAAAATAATGGGAGCGGGAGGCATCGAGCAGGATCAGGTAAAGGCGGCCGTTGACCACCGCCCCGACCGCGCGTCCGCGGCGCCACAGCTCGTCGCCATCGAGATGGTCGAAATCGAGCTGAAAGCCAGAGGTGCCGAGGAAGGGACGCGGGGCGAGCGCGGTCGTCTTGAAGTCGATCGCCCCGGCGCGGGTGCGATAGAAGGTTTCGAGCATCGCGGCGACTTCGGGGGCGGTCATCGACGAGCGGAAGCGCGGGACCTGCTGGTCGGCCTTGCGCGACTGTCGGACAATCGACTTGCCGTCCTTAAGACCCGAGACGAACGACAGGCTGTCGAGCACGGGGCCGTTCTGGGTCCAGTCCTCGACCTGACGAATGTCGTCGAAGATAACCTGCGACTGGCGGTTCCAGGCTTGTTGCGGGACGACGACCATAGACACGTCGCCAACCTCGCGCGCATGGGGACGCACCAGCGAATAGCCGGAGCCGAACCCGCCTCCGCCGCCGAAGCCCGAGCAGCCCGACAGCGTCAGCGCGATCGCCGAGGCGATGATGAAAGGGCGCATCTTCAGCCTCCCATGACGGATAATTGCTGGCGAACGAACGGCACGTCGGGCGCGGTCGGGGCCATTGCGAGGTAGCGCGAATAAGCCGCGCGCGCTTCGGCGGCGCAGCCGGCTTTTTGCAACATCACTCCGTGCCAGCGCCACGCATCGGCGGGAGCATCGGGGAGTTGCACCGCCGCCGCATAGCCCGCCGCAGCGCGTTCGGCATCGCGCTGCCTAAGGTCGCCGCGAAGACGCCAGATCTCGGCCTCGGCGAAGCGCAGCGGTCCGCTCCACCCGTCCTGGGCGAGAGTCTGGACAACATAGAGCGAGGCGCCCGGATCATTGAGCTTGACCTGGTCGTCGAGCAGGATCGGGCGGATTCCGGCGATCGTCGCGAGGTAGCGCGCGCGGCCGTTGTCGTAGCTGCGCCCCGGCACCGTGACCTCGGCCGCCGATGCGCGCAGGTCGGCCATCCGGCTCTCTGGCGCGGGGTGGGTTTCGAACAGCGAATAGCCGCGGTCGCGGTACTTGCGGCGGTAGCGGGCGGAGAGGTTCTGCTCGTCGATCAACTGCTGCCAGGTCTCGGGCATGGCGGTGGGTGCATAGCCCGCCTCGGAGATCAGACGGATGCCCATCGCGTCCGCCTCTGCCTCGATCTCTCGATTATAACGGTACAGCGACATCACCGTGCCGAGCTCGGCAAGCTGCTGGAGGTTGCCGGTGTTCATCCCGATCACGCCGCCCGCCATTCCGCCGAGCAGCGACGCCGCCGCAAAAATATCCGACTTCTTCTTGGTGTCGCGGAATTGGCGAAGCTGGTGCTTGCGCAGGAAGTGGCCGCTTTCGTGCGCGATGACGCCGGCGAGTTGCGCCTCGTTGCGCATACGCAGGAGCAGTCCAGTAAAGACAATCGCAAAGCCGGTCGGGAACATGACCGCGTTGAATTCGGGAACGTGTGCGAGATAAATGCGCATGTCGCTCGCCGCCGGACCACCGACCTTGCCAATCAGCGCGCGGAGGTAATTGGTGACGCCGGGATTCTGGAGCAGGATGTTCGATCCGGCGATTTCCTCCTCGACCCGCTCGACCTGCTGCCACAAGCCTTTTTCGTCGGCGTCAACCGGGCGATAGCCGCGCCCGATCAGCGGGACCATCGTCACCGGAAGAATCCGCGCGCTTGCCGACCCCGCGCCCAGCCCAAGCGCCGCGACCCCACTAAGCACCGCGCGCCGCGACAGGGCGGTCACTGGTGCACTCCCGCGCTGCGCGCCGCTTGACTCCCCGGCTTCATCCGGCCGAGCAATCGCTCGACCATCTGGTCAGCACCGGCCTGCGTGCGGATGTCGCCGAATTTCATCCCCGGCAGCTGGCTGCCGGTCTGGAGGACGTTGAACCACACCACTTCACCGGTGCGAAGGTTGACGAGGCTCGCGTAGGCGAGCTGGCCGCTGCCGCCCGACGGCGCGCAAAAGCCGATGAAGCAGCTGGCAAGCCCGATCACCTGCATCGCGACTCGTCCGGCCGAGGCGACCTGATCCTCGGCGTGGAGGAACAGCATATAGTCGAAGCCGGTCTTGCGGCCGAACGACATTGCTTCTTCGCCGAGCGTGTAGTCGAGACCCATACGGCGCTTGGTCGGGAGCGTGTTGCCCGAATATTTATGCTCGGCGATCGCCTGGTCGACGGCCGAATTGAGCCGTTCGAGTTCGGCAACGGTGGTTGCATCGGCGCCGGGGACGTTGGAGCGGCGGTCTGCGATGAGCAGCTGTCCGCCGCGCGCGCCCTGCTGCGCGCGAAGCGACGTGACGACCGCGGTTCGCGCCGCCTCTGTCCAGTCGGCGCGCTGCTCTGGCACCCCGCCAAGCGTCAGCGACGACACCGCAACGTCAGGGCGAAGCACGAGCAAGCGATAATTGCCCTGCGGCGGGGTGAACTGAAGTTCGGCATATTGGCGCGTCTGGACGCACCCGGCGAGGCTGGACGCTGCGGTCAGCGCGAGAAGCAGGCGGCGCATCGGCTCTCCCAAGGGCTTTTGTCGTGCCTGGACAAAGCTGCCCTCGCAATTGAAAAAACGCAAGCCCTCAACACGTTAACGCGCTGGACAGGTCACTCCCGGAACGCTCAACAGGCAACTGCCGTCGATTGCGCCGCGCTGGATGGGAACGCCGATCCACGCCGCCAGCGTCGGCGCAATCGCAAACGTCTCGATCGCCGCCTCGCTCGCCGCTGCAGGCATTCCGGGGCGCCAGAACAGGATCGGCACGCGGCGGTCATAGTCCCACGCACTGCCATGGGTCGCGACATAGGATTTGCTGGTGTCGGCGATCGGCGTGACACGGCGGCCGAGCAGCACGACGAGGTCGCCAGAGCGCTGATTGTCGAACGAGGCGCGCGCGCGGTCGATCAGGCTCCACGCGTCGGGCGAGCCGGTCGGGAGCGGGGCGCGCTTAAGCTGGTCGTGAGTGAAGACGGCCTCGACCTGCGGGTGCGCCTGGTAGAGCGCGACCGCGGCGGCCAGCGCGCGCTTGCGGTCGGCGGGCGCCAATGCGCGATCGAGATAGATGTCGCCAAACGGAGCCTCGCCGATCAACACCGGACCCTTGAGCCCAAGTTTGGCGGCGACCGCCTTGCCGGCCTGGCCGGGGAACAGCGCCGGATCGACCCGCGCCGCGTCGTGGATCCCGGCGGTCTGCTCACGTTCGGGAATGTCGTTGCCGCCATGGTCGGCGGTCAGCACGACGGCATAGTCGAGACCCTGCTTGTCGAGCGCGACGAAGAAATCGCCAAGATCGCGGTCGAGCGAGAGCAGCTGGAGGCACATCTCCTGCCCCTCGGTGCCATAGGTGTGGCCGACATAATCGGTCGCCGAAGCGCCGATGGCGATGAGGTCGGTTGCGTTGCCCTTGCCCAGTTTCATTTCCTGGATGAGCCCCGCGGCCAGCGCAAGCGTGGCGCCGTCGAATTGCGGCGAGGCGCGGAAGCTGCGCGCATCGCCCGCGGCGCGAGCGAAGGCCCCCGCCCCGACCGGCTTGCCGCCGCCCTCGACTGCGACCAGCCTCGCCTTGGCGGCACACAGCGGCGGTGCCTCAAGCGGCTGGGCGGGGGCGGCGAGCAGCTTGGCCACCGCTGCGTTGGTCGCGGCGACTACCCCCGGCGCGCGTACACCGGCGAGGTCGGTGGTGTAGCTCTTGCCGTCCCAATACCAGCGCTGATCGGGGCGCTGGCCGCTCATCATCACCGCCGCGCGATCCTTGCCGGCGACGGCGACCGAGCGGCTCGCGGGCGAGACCTTCTTCAACCGCTCGCCGAGCGTGGGCACGCGCAAGTGGAGCGGCGAGACGGTGTAGTGGCTCGTCGAGGAGCCCGCGACGCGCTCGTCCTCGGCGCAATAAACGCCCTTGTCGGAGCGGGCTTGAGTAAGGTCGAACCAGTTGTTGGCGATGATTCCGGTTCGCGCCGGGCGGTCGCCGGTGAGGATCGTCGAGTGGCCAGGACAGGTCTCGGTCGCGGCGTGGCCCTGATAGCCGTTATGGAACACCGCCCCGCTGGCGAGCCGGGCAAACCCGCCGGTGAAGCTTGAACGATATTCGTCGAACAGGTCGGAAGAGAATTGATCGACCGAGATCGTGATGACGAGGCGCGGTGGGGCTGCGAGCGCGGGGGTGGCGAGCAGGGTCGCGCCGAGGAGTGCGGTCAAGGTCTTGCGCATGGCTTCACTCCAAGGGGTTAGTTCAGCTTCGCCTTGAGCCGTTCGTTGACGACTCCCGGGTTGGCCTTCCCGGCCATCGCCTTCATCGTCTGGCCGACGAAGAAGCCGAACAGGGCTTCCTTGCCCGCCTTGTATTGCGATACCTTGTCAGCGTTGGCGGAAAGGATGCCGTCGATGATCGTGTCGATCGCGCCGGTGTCGCTGGTCTGCTTGAGGCCGCGCTCCTTGACCACGGCCGAGGCCGACTGTCCGCTTCCGAGCATGATCTCGAACACCTGCTTGGCGAGACTGCCGGAAAGCGTCCCGTCGGCGACAAGGCCGAGCAGTTCGGCGGCGTTCTGCGGCGAAACCGGGCTGTCCTCGACCGAGCGACCCAACCGGTTCAGCGCGCCGAACAGTTCCGACGCGACCCAGTTCGCGGCCTGTGGCGGGGGGGCACCGGCGTCGAGCAGCTGGTCGAACCAACGCGCCATCTCAACGTCGGCGGTCAGCACACTGGCATTGTCGGCGCCGATGCCGAGGCTCTCGAACCTCGCGCGCTTGGCGTCGGGAAGTTCGGGGAGCGAGGCGCGGCACGCCTCGAGGAATGCCTCGCCAAGCTCGACCGGGAGCAGATCGGGATCGGGGAAATAGCGGTAATCATGCGCGTCTTCCTTAGACCGGAGCGTGCGCGTTACCCCCTTGTCGGGATCGAACAACCGCGTTTCCTGCGCGACCTTGCCGCCGCTCTCGATCAGCTCGACCTGGCGGTGCGCCTCATGCTCGACCACGGCCATGACGAAGCGCACCGAATTGACGTTCTTGGTCTCGGTCCGCGTGCCGAGTTCACCGCCGACTTTACGCACGCTGACATTGACGTCGGCGCGCATCGAGCCTTCTTCCATGTTGCCGTCGCAGCTACCGACATAGCGCAGGATTGCTCGCAGCTTACGAAGGTAAGCTCCTGTTTCGGCTGGCGATCGCATGTCTGGGCGTGAGACGATTTCCATCAGCGCGACGCCCGAGCGGTTCAAGTCGACATAGGTCATCGTCGGATGCTGGTCGTGCATCAGCTTGCCCGCGTCCTGCTCGATATGGATACGCTCGATGCCGATCCGCTTGACCGATCCCTCGTCCTTCTCGTCGACCAGCACGTCGATCGCGCCCTCGCCGACGATCGGGTGGTAGAGCTGCGAAATCTGGTAGCCCTGCGGCAAATCGGCGTAGAAATAATTCTTGCGGTCGAAGCGCGACCATTTATTGATCTGTGCCCCGAGCGCCATGCCCGTCCGCACCGCCTGGCGGATGCACTCGGCGTTGGGCACGGGCAGCATTCCCGGCATCGCCGCGTCGACGAAGCTGACCTGCGTATTCGGCTCCGCCCCGAATGCGGTCGCCGCGCCCGAGAACAGTTTCGCGTTCGACACGATCTGGGCGTGGACCTCAAGGCCGATCACGACCTCCCACTCGCCGGTATCGCCGTGGATGCGGTAGTCGGTCACTGAACGGTTCCCTGCAGGTTGGCGCGCTCGGCGGGAAGATTGCCTGCGCACCAGCCGCTCACGCTGTGGGCAAGGCGCGGCAGCACGTCGGGCCTGACGAGCGCGTAATTGGTCTCGAAAAAGCGGTCGAGTTCCACGTTCCACCAGTTGTAGATCTCGAGCCCGTCGGGCGCGACGCGGCCGAGGCGGTAGCCGTGGAGTTCGGAGAGCAGCATCGCGGCTCGCAATGAGGAGCCGTTGACGAGCCAGCGCCAATTATATTCGATCTGGAGGATTGCCACTGCGCGGGTTTCAAGCAGTGGCTCCAGCCCACGAAGCACTTCGAGGTCATGGCCCTCGGTGTCGACCTTGATGAACTGTACCTCGCCCCCGCCGGCCATCGAGTGAACGTCCGCGCCGCTCGCCAGTGCCACGTTGATCGTGCTTCCGGCTGGCGCGTCGGTGACGTTGAGGCTGTTAGTCCCGGCGTGCGAGCCGACGACTTCGAACTCGGCGGTGCCAGCCTTGCTTGACAGCGCGACCTGTTTGACTTCGACCGCTGCATTGCCGGAGTATTTCTCGCTGAGCGACGCAAAAGCGGTCGGGGTCGGCTCGAACATGAGGATCTTTGCGGAAAGCTTCTGCCGGGCGGCGGTTGCCAGCACGAGGTCGGTCCATTCGCCAAGATTGGCGCCGACGTCCGATGCGCGAAACGGCGCAGCGTCCATGAAGGCCGTGATTGCCTGCTCGATCATCGCCATCTCGCCACTGGTCTCTATCGCATTCTGGCCCTCACCCCGCGCGGCTATGTTGAGTTTGCGGCACAGACGCGAGGCCCGGCGCCGACCGAGCAGCCGCACAAGCCCATCGGTGAGGCCATGACCCGATGCCGGCCAGAACACACTCACCACCAGCGCTCCGCCTTGTAGGTAAACCCAGCGCGTTCCTCGATGGCGAGGGCGGCGTTGAGGACGCCCTGTTCATCGAGTTCGCGGCCGATAAGGTGGAGGCCGAGCGGAAGGCCCTGCGCATCGAGTCCGCCGGGGACCGACATGGCGGGGAGGCCGGCGAGGCTCGCGGGGACGGCGAACACGTCGTTCAAATACATCGCCAGCGGATCGCTTATCTTTTCCTGTAGTCCGAACGCTGCCGAGGGAGCGGTGGGGGTGAGGATGAAGTCGCAACGCTCGAAGGCGTTCGTGAAGTCGCGCTTGATCAGGCAGCGGACCTTTTGCGCCTTGGTGAAATAAGCGTCGTAGAAACCCGCTGACAGGACATAGGTGCCTATCATGATGCGGCGTTTGACTTCGGCCCCGAACCCCGCGGCGCGGGTTGCGGCGTACATGTCGTCGAGGGTTTTGACCCCCTCCTCACGAAGCCCGTATCGGACGCCGTCGTAGCGGGCAAGATTCGACGAGGCCTCGGCGGGGGCGATGATGTAATAGGTCGGCAGCGCGTGGGCGGTGTGGGGGAGCGACATCTCGACCGGTTCGGCGCCTGCGTCGCGGAGCCATTCGACGCCTTTTTCCCACAGCGCATCGATCTCGGCGGGGACGCCGTCGATGCGATATTCCCTGGGATTACCGACGCGCTTGCCTTTGAGACTGTTCGATAGTCCCGCTTCCCATTTGGGCACAGGCACGTCGAGCGAGGTCGAATCCTTCTTGTCGAACCCGCTCATTACCTCAAGCATGATCGCGCAGTCACGGACCGTCCTGGCCATCGGCCCGGCCTGATCGAGCGACGAGGCAAAAGCGACAACGCCCCAACGCGAGCAGCGGCCATAGGTGGGCTTGATGCCGCAGATACCGGTGAAGGCGGCAGGCTGGCGGATCGATCCGCCCGTGTCGGTCCCGGTAACTCCAGCGGCGAGCCCGGCCGAGACCGCAGTGGCTGAGCCGCCCGACGAACCGCCCGGAGTGATCGCGACATTGCCGCCGTCGTTGCGACGCCACGGAGAGATTACCGGGCCATAGGCGCTGGTCTCGTTCGAGGAACCCATCGCGAACTCATCCATGTTGAGCTTGCCGAGCATCCCCGCACCGGCGGCCTTGAGCTTGCCCGACACGGTCGATTCATACTGCGGCTTGAAGCCCTTTAGAATGTTGGAGCCCGCAGTGGTATCTACGCCCTCGGTGGCGAATAAATCCTTGATCCCCAACGGGATTCCGGCGAGCGCTCCTGCTGCTTCGCCACTCGCGCGTGCCTTGTCAGCGGCGTTAGCCGCGGCAAGCGCAATCTCGGGAGTCTCGAGGGTGAAGGCGTTGAGCGGGCGCCCCGCCTCAACCGCGGCATTGTAGGCGGTCGCGACTTCGCGCGCGGAAAACGATCCGGCCGACAATCCTTCGCGGAGTTCGGCAATCGTCTTCGTGGTCAGTTCGGACACTATTCAATCACTTTCGGAACGGCGAAGAAGCCGTGTTGCGAATCCGGCGCGTTCGCCAACAATTTGTCGCGGACATTACCGTCGTCGATCACGTCGTCGCGAAGGCGCAATTTCTGCTCGATCACCGCCGTCAGCGGCTCGACCCCCTCGGTATCGACTTGCGAGAGTTGCTCGATCCAGCCGAGGATATTATTCAATTCGGGGACGAGCGCTTCGATCGCCTCATCGCTCATCGCGATCCGCGCGAGCTTGGCGATGTGGCGGACCTGTTCGGAGTTGACGGACATGCGTTTCTCGTGGCCGGGATGCGAGGTCGCATCCCTTCACGCGCCGATAGCCGCCCTATCCACACCCTTCAAGCAAAGTCCCGCGCCCCACTTAAAGACTTCGCCAACTGGCTTGCCATCGATGTACAGCTAGCGCCGCTGGATGGTTCGCACCTCGACCGGCGCAGCGGCGATGTTGGGACCTTCGTTCTGGCTCTTCGCGACGGATTGTTTTCCGATCGTGATCGTTTCCCAATTGCCCTCCACAACGGATTTTGCTTCGCTCCAGCTGGTGTCCTTCTGAAGCTCGAGCATCTTGCTCGTCAGGTCGGCGTCGGCAGTGAGCTTCCCCGCCACAATCACGTGGCGGTCGTCGATCCACGCCATGACGCACGCCCGTCCGCGGCAGTGATTGCTGTCAACGATCACGCTCCGCAGCGCCGGCGGCGCAGGCCGGTTGGCGGGCACCATCCTGAGCCACTGATCGAGCGAATCAGCCGACTTCGCCTTGTCCACCGCAGCGTCAACCGACCAGCGACTGTCAGCCGCCAGCGCCGCCGCCGCCAACTTGCGTTCTTTGGGCGGGCCGTGATCGGCGTTCGCCTGGAGTTGCTTGCGACCTGTCGGGCCGAACGCGAATGCCATCGCGCGCCAGTCGAACTTGTCGACAATGATTCGCCCCTGCGCGAGCCGATCCATCTGCGAGCGCGCCGAGATCGCACCGAAATCGAGAATTGGCAGCGCGAGGAACTGCGCCACCGCGCACAGCCCGCAGCGCCATCGTTACCTGAAGCGGCCGCAAAGCCACGTCGTATCTCATCCGAGCGCGCGTCGCTGCCGACCAGCCCGCCGCGCCGTAGACCAGTGCCACGGCGACGCTCAGCACGCCTCATATCCGCTCGGGCGCCAGCCATGCTGACCGATCCGCTGGGCCAATGACATCGCGCCAATGATCGCGAGCGGGAGCACGCACAGGCTAAGCAGCAGCGCCGATCGCCATAGCAACAGCCCCGACCGCGGCTCTTCGCCGCGCGCGCCATCGCCGATGACGGCATTCGTCAGCAGCACCGCAAACGCCGCCGCTGACAGCATCATCGAGGTCGTCGGCAGTGACGAAGCCCACAGCTTGACGAGCCCGGTGTGCGGCAACGACAGCAAGAACAGGGCAAGGCCCGCCGCGAGTACCGGCGCCAGCACGGCCAGCTCAACTATCGCCAGCCGTTGCAGATTGGCAACCCGCGCGTCGCGTTCGCGCAGCAGGCCGACCGTGCTTCCGAACGCGAAGCCCACGAGCATCCAGCCAAACCAGTCTTTTTGAAGTAGCTCCTTCAGGAGCCTGATTCCGATAAGGTCGAACAGCCCAGCCAGCAGCCACGCGAGTAGAAACGCCACACCGACGAACATCAGGCTGGCGAAAGCGATCACCGCATCCGACCAGGAATGGCGATGAGGCCGCGCATAATCGAACCGCCACGCGCCAGCATCGCGCACCGTCTGGAACAGCGGCGCGGCAAGCAGCCCGGCGAACAGGCCCGAGATTAGGGACCATTCGAACATCGTTGGCACATGATTATAGGCGGCGGTAAAATAACCGACGAGCCCGATGATCAGGCCCTAGCCCAGCGCGAACGCGACCGCCCAGGTCAAGCGCTTCTGTTCGACGGTAATCGCGAACGACAGGGCGCAGATCGCGACCCCTGTCGCCGTGGCTTCTTGCCAGACCGCCAGCGAACGAAAGTTGAAATGCTTGGTCAATTGCTGGATCAGCAGCCCCGCAAGCGCGCGCACCGCGCCAAGGATCCACGGCCGCAGCGGCCAGTCGGCGGTCTCGGCATCATGCCGTTCGTTACGCATCGACGCATCCCCCCAGAATAGTCGGCGATGATGATGGCAGCCGGGTGAGCTCCGACAAGCGCGGCTTGCCCGCCCGCGCCCCCTCCCCTAGTGCCCGCCACAATGTGCGCCCGCCGCTTCCTGCTGTTCATCTTTTGTATGATCCTGGTCTTCGTCGCGGGTGCCTTCGCAATCTATCAGTTCGGCGGATCGGTGCTAATGCGCGGCTTGACGCCGCAGGGTCACTTCGCCCCGCCCCGGTCCCGGACCGGCCCCGATTACCGCGCCGACGCGAGCTGGCTCGCCAAACCCGGCATTTCACCCGATCCTTCGCAATGGCGCCCATCTGCCGAAGGGCGATCCGATCCGATCGCGGCTGGGGCTGCCGTGTTCTACGTCCACCCGACGACCTACCTCGAGCGCGACAAGTGGAATGCGGCGATTGACGAAGGCGGTGACACTGCGTTTCGTGACGCGCTCTTCGTGCGGAGCCAAGCCAGCGCCTTCAATGACATCGCTACCGAGATGTGGGCGCCGCGCTATCGGCAAGCAGCGTTCGGGGCGTTCCTGCTCAAGACGCCCGACGCGACAAAGGCACTGGACCTTGCCTATGACGACGTGCTCGCCGCGTTCGACACTTTCCTCGCCGCGCAACCCAAGGCGCGGCCGATCATCCTCGCCGGGCATAGCCAGGGCGCGCTTCACCTGTCGCGGCTGCTGGTCGACCGGCGGGACGTGCTGAACGGTCGACTGGTCGCGGCCTATGTCGTCGGCTGGCCGATCTCCACCGCGGCCGACTTGCCAGCAACCGGTCTCACGGCCTGCGCCACCCCCGGTCAGACCGGCTGCCTGCTCAGCTGGATGAGCTTCGGCGACCCCGCCAACAGCGGGATGATCCTCGATGGCTGGAATGGGAGTAGTGGACCCACCGGCGTCAGGCGCGACTCCCGCGACCTCGTCTGCGTCAATCCGCTGACCGGCACGCGCGACGGCGCTGCATCCCCCGCCGCCAACCTTGGCACGCTCGTCCCCACCGCCGATTTCGCTAGTGCGACCTTGCTCAATGGCGCGGTCGGCGCGCGCTGCGAGAAGGGGTTGCTGATCATCAACGGCGCGATCCCGGCGCTCGGCCCTTACGTTCTGCCCGGCAATAACTACCACGCCTACGACTATGCGTTGTTCTGGGGGTCGATCCGCGCCGATGCCGCGCGGCGGGCCGCGGCATGGCGGTAACCACAGCCATCGCCCAATTTGCCGCCGCGCTTCCGCCGGGCGGCAAGCTGGCCGGGCTCGATGTTGGCACCAAGACGATCGGGCTTGCGCTGTGCGATACAAATTGGAGCTTCGCCGGGCCGTCCGAGACGATCACCCGAAGCAAGTTCAGCATCGACCTCGCGCTGCTCCGCCGGTTCGTCTCGAAACACGCGGTCGTCGGGCTGGTGGTCGGGCTGCCGCGCAATCTCGACGGGAGCGATAGCCCGCGGACCCAGTCGGTGCGGGCCTTCGCGCGCAATCTCCTCCCCCTCGACCTCCCAATCCTACTGTGGGACGAGCGTTGGTCGACTCAGGCGGTCGAGCGGGCAATGATCGCCGCCGATGTGTCGCGAGCCAAACGCGCACTCGCGGTCGACAAGCTCGCCGCCGCGCACATCCTCCAGGGCGCGATCGACGCGCTGGTCAATCTGCCGCGTGACGACTAGGCGAGGGCCTCATGCACCTGCTCTCGATCGACGATCTCTCGGACGCGCAACTGGGGCTGATCCTCGACGAGGGCGCGCGCTGGTTCGCATGGAACCGCCAGCCGCGGCGCAACGCTAAGCGGCTCGATGGGCTGACGATCATCAACGCCTTCTTTGAGAATTCGACGCGCACTTTGCTGTCGTTCGAAATCGCCGCCAATCGCCTCGGCGCGCAAGCGGTGACGATGCAGGTCGAGCAGTCGAGCATCAAGAAGGGCGAGACGCTCGAGGACACCGCGCGCACGTAGAACGCGAAGCGCCCTGACGCGCTGATCATCCGCCACCGCGAGCGCGGCGCTCCGGCGAGTATCGCCGCGATCATGGACTGCCCGGTGATCAACGCCGGCGACGGGATCGGCGAGCATCCGACCCAGGCGCTGCTCGACGCGGCGACGATCCGCCAGCGTTTCGGGCGCATCGCGGGATTGAAAGTCGCGATTTGCGGGGATCTCAAGCACAGTCGGGTAGCGCGATCGAACGTCAAATTGCTGAGCCGCCTCGGGGTCGAACTGCGCCTCGCCGGCCCGCCGTCGCTGATGCCCGACGACCTGCCCGGCGCGGTCGGGTCGATCGACGAAGCGGTCAGCAGCGCCGACGTCGTCATGATGCTCCGCGTCCAGCGCGAGCGGATGACCGAGGATCTGGGTGACGGCCCGGGAGAATATCTTGCTCGCTACGGCCTCACGACCGAGCGGCTCGG
>JANMWM010000140.1:0-9189 GCA_031394005.1 Sphingomonas sp. | reverse complement strand
GATGATCACCGGCTACGATTATCTGCGTGCCGGCATTCGCCACATGGATTGAGTTCACTGATCGATTTTCCGATTGGCATTGACCGAGTTTAATTGTTTCCTTCGATCAATCGTCACGCCTAGCGTGCGTGCCGAACCGATGAATATGGAGAGCCAAAATGGACGTGAACAGTGGCGGCGGCGAGCCGACAGGATGCCCGATGAAGCCATCCGCGGTGCGCTCGCTGCTCGGGCGGACCAGCCGCGACTGGTGGCCCGACGCGCTGCCGCTCGAGATCCTTCACCAGGGCGGCAAGTCGCCGGATCCGATGGGCGAGGATTTCGATTATGTCGAGGCGTTCAACGCGCTCGACTATCGGGCGCTCAAGAACGACCTGACCGCGCTGATGACTGACAGCAAGCCGTGGTGGCCGGCCGATTACGGGCACTACGGGCCGTTCATGATCCGCATGGCGTGGCACGCCGCAGGCACCTATCGCACCGCCGACGGGCGCGGCGGCGCCAATAGCGGGCAGCAGCGCTTCGCCCCGCTCAACAGCTGGCCCGACAACGGCAACCTCGACAAGGCGCGGCGCCTGCTGTGGCCGGTCAAGCAGAAATACGGCAAGCACATCAGCTGGGCCGACCTGTTCATCCTGGCCGGCAATGTCGCGATCGAATCGATGGGCGGCCCGGTGTTCGGCTTCGGCGGCGGGCGCAAGGACGTGTTCGAGCCCGAGCGCGACATTTACTGGGGCGCTGAGGAGAAGTGGGTCGAGGGCGAGGAAACGCGGATCCAGCCCGATCGCGAGATGGAACTCGAGCACCCGCTGGCGGCGATCCAGATGGGGCTGATCTACGTCAATCCCGAGGGTCCTGGTGGCGTCCCCGATGCCCTCCAGTCGGCGCGCGACATCAAGATCACCTTCGAGCGCATGGCGATGAACCATGAAGAGACGGTCGCGCTAACCGCCGGCGGGCATACCTTCGGCAAGGCGCACGGCGCGGGCGATGCGAGCCTAGTCGGCGACGCTCCGGAAGGCGCAGACATGGCGCTGCAGGGGCTCGGCTGGAGCAGTAGCCACGGCAGCGGGATGGGCGAGCACACCATCACGAGCGGCATCGAGGGCGCGTGGGTCAACACGCCCACGATATGGTCGGAGAATTATTTCCGGCTGCTGCTCGACTATGAATATGAGCTGGTGCGAAGCCCGGCAGGCGCGCAGCAGTGGCAGCCGATCGACCAGAAGCCCGAGGACATGGCGCCCGCGGCGCACGACTCGTCGAAGCGCGTGCCGACGATGATGACCACCGCCGACATGGCGCTCAAGGTCGACCCCGAATTCCGCGTGATCTCGGAGAAATTTCGCCATGACCACGAGGCGTTCAAGGATGCGTTCGCGCGCGCCTGGTTCAAGCTGACGCATCGCGACATGGGGCCAAAGGTTCGTTACCTCGGGCCGGACGTGCCGACGGAAGATCTGATCTGGCAGGACCCGATCCCGGCGGGAAGTGTGCCCTCGGACGGCGATGTCGCGGTGTTCAAGGGTAAGATTCTCGACTCCGGGCTGAGCATCGGCCAGCTGGTCAAGGCGGCGTGGGCGTCGGCCTCGACCTATCGCAAGTCCGATCATCGCGGCGGCGCGAACGGCGCGCGGGTGCGGCTCGCGCCGCAGAAGGACTGGGTGGTCAATGAGCCGGGTGAGTTGGCGGGTGTGCTTGCCAAAATCGACGGCCTGCGCGGATCGATGTCGATGGCCGATGCGATCGTTCTTGCCGGTACCGCGGCGGTCGAAAAGGCGGCGCGGGATGGTGGATTCGCGGTCGACGTTCCCTTCACCGGCGGGCGCGGCGACTCGACGCAGGATTGGACCGATGCCGAAAGTTTCGCGGTGATGGAGCCCGTGGCGGACGGTTTCCGCAACTATTTAAAGACCCGGCACAGCGTGAAGACCGAGGAGCTACTGCTCGACCGCGCTTCGTTGCTCGGCCTGTCGGCGCCGGAAATGACGGTGTTGCTCGGCGGGCTGCGCGTGCTCGGCGCCAACCACAAGGATACGCCGCACGGCGTCCTGACCGACCGCAAGGGTCAGCTGACCAACGACTTCTTCGTCAATCTGCTCGACATGGACACAACTTGGGAAGTCGTCGCCACGAGCGGCGACGAGGAGTTCATCGGTTACGTTCGCGGCGGGCGGCAGGAGCGGTGGCGGGCGACGCGCACCGACCTCATTTTCGGATCGAACAGCCAGCTGCGCGCGACCGCCGAAGTCTATGCCGAGAAGGGCAGCGAGGAAAAGTTCGTGTCCGACTTCGTGCACGTCTGGACGAAAATCATGAACGCCGACCGCTTCGATCTGACCAGCCGCAAGGCGGATGACGTGGCGGGCTGAACGAGAGACCGCAGCGCGCTCCAAATCGAGCGCGCCGCGATCGCTTGGTTCAGGCGATATCCTGCGCCTCGATCAGCGCGTCGCCGAGCATCCTGAACTCGGCGGCACGCGGGCTGCCCTTGCGCCACACCAGCGCGATCCGCCGCGACGACCGGTCCGCGTCGAGCCGCCGCGTGACGATTCCAGTGCCCTCGAGGATCCCCGCCGACACCGCCATCTGTGGCACCAACGTCAGCCCCAGCCCATTGTCGACCATCTGCACCAGCGTGTGGAGCGAGGTTCCGAGCATCCGTGACTCAGCGCGCAGCTGCGGCCGGTTGCACGCCGCCAGCGCATGGTCCTTGAGGCAATGTCCGTCCTCGAGCAGCAGTAGCCGATGCTCGTCGATGGCATGTGCCGCGATCGTCGCCGGCGGGTCCTCGCCAGGCGGAAAGGCGATTAGCAGCTCGTCCTCGAACAGGTCCATCATCTCGACCTCGCCGCAGGCGTAGGGCGCAGCGAGGAGCACGCAATCGAGCAGCCCGCGGTGAAGCGCATCGCACGCCGCCTGGCTCGTCTCCTCGCGCAGGAAAAGCTTCAGTTCGGGCCAGCGCGCTCGCAGTCGAGGCAGGATCGCGGGCAGCAGGAACGGAGCGATCGTCGGGATAACGCCCATGCGTAACTCGCCGGTCAGCGGCAGCCCTTCGGCGCGCGCCATATCGGCGAGTTCCTCGGCCTCGCGCAACACGCGCCGCGCCTTTTCGGCAATGCGCTGGCCCAGCGGCGTGAAGCGGACGACGCGGCGGGTGCGCTCGACCAGAGTCACGCCGACCAGTGTCTCCAGTTCGCGCAGGCTCGCCGACAGCGTCGACTGGGTGATGAAGCAGCTCTCGGCCGCCTTGCCGAAGTGGCCATAGTCCCGCAGCGCGACGAGATATTGCAGCTGCTTGATTGTCGGCAGGTAGGCAGTCATGGTTGTTTCCGATCAGTCCGGACCGTCTAAGCGTTGCGAGCGATAGAGGCCAGCGCGCAATGCTGTTCCCGCGTGGCGACTTTGCAATGCGCAAAGGGCGTCCTACATTGCCATCCTCACTGGAAGGGGACTGGGCCTTGGCCTCGCCGTTGATCGATTATCTTGACTCAGTGAAAGCGCGCGATCCCGCGGCTCGTTCGCGCTGGGAAGTGCTGCTCTACCCGGGCGTATGGGTGCTTGGTTTCCACCGCATCGCTCACTGGCTTTATGGCGGCAAACTCTACTTCCTCGCGCGCGTCGTCAACCATATCGGCCGCGCGCTGACAGCAATCGACATCCACCCCGGCGCGACGATTGGTCGCAACTTCTTCATCGACCATGGCTTCACCGTGATCGGCGAGACCGCGACGATCGGCGACAATGTCACCATCTACCAGAACGTCACATTGGGCGGCACCAACCCGTCGAACGGCGTCAACGGCAAGCGCCACCCGACCTTGCAGAACGGCGTCGTGATCGGTTCGGGCGCGCAGGTGCTCGGGCCGATTGAGGTCGGCGCGGGCGCACGCGTCGGCGCCAATGCCGTCGTCACGAGGGACGTCGCGCCCCAGACGACCGTCGTCGGCATCCCCGCGCGCCCGGTCGATGCCGACCTCATCCACTACAGCCCGGGATTCATCGCCTACGGGACCCCGTGCGGCGAGGATTGCGATCCCCAGCCGGCTTGCTTCGCCGCGTTAGAGCAGGAAGTCGCGGCGATGCGGAAGGAGTTGGCGGCTCTCCACGCCGAGATGGCTGCGCCGCTCCCCATTGCCAAGGTGAAAAGCGCTTGAGCGTCGTCGCGGCGTTCCCCGACCCGCGCGACCGAAAGGCGGTCACTGTCTTCGACCGGATCGAGTTGCAGCGAATCCTCGACCTTTACGGCCGGATGGTCGCCGCCGGCCACTGGCGCGACTACGCCATGTCGTTCGAGCGTGATGTCGCCAGCTTCAGCGCCTTTCGCCGCGCTTCCGAGCTCCCCGAGATCCGCATCGAAAAGCGCCCGCAACTGCGCGCCAAACAGGGCGCCTTCGCGCTCGTTAGCGAGCATGGCGCGGTGCTTAAACGCGGCCATGAGCTTGCCGGCGTGCTAGCACCAATCGAGCGCCGCTTGTTGAAAGTCGTCGGACAATGAAAGGCCACCGTCCCGGGTGAAACGGTGGCCCTCTTGCCTAACCTGTTAGCGGCTTAGCGATAGTGGCGGTTGCACTTGGGACCGAGATTGTTCTTCTCGATCGCGCGGCCGCCGAGCGCACCCGCGCCAGCTCCGATCAGCGTGCCGGCGGTCCCGCCTACGATCGCATGACCAAGTAGCCCGCCGCCGACGGCACCGACGATCGTGCCGGTGGTGCCGCTGCGGCGGTGGCAATAGGTGTTGCTGTAGGAACGACCGTAATAACGATGATGCGCGTCAGCGGCGGTCGGCGCAACGAGCGCCGGAAGGGCAACCGAGGCCGCAGCGAACGCGAGGATGGTCTTGCGCATGGGGGAAAGTCCTTTTCAATAATGTTATCGACCCAACGCAACAGGGTTGTCATGGGTTGCGTGAACCTAAAACAACGAGCCGTTCAGCTTTACGCCGCCGGCACGACCCCCAATGAACACTTCTGTTACGGAGACGTTCCGGCACCATGTGCAATCTCTACAAGATGACTGCGACGGTCGATGAGCTTCGCCGCCTGTTCGGGGGGTTCGAAGGCGACACCGCCAACCTTGCGCCGTTCGACGAAATCTACCCCGGCAAGGCGGCGCCGGTCCTTCGGCGAAGCGAAACGGGCGCGCTCAGGCTGGAGACCATGACCTGGGGCTTTCCCGGCCCCGCCGCGGCGAAGGGTTGTCCCGTCACCAACGTCCGCAATCTCGACAGTCCGTTCTGGCGCTTGGCGCTAGGCAATCTCGAGCGTCGCTGCATCGTCCCGGTGACGCGGTTCTGCGAATGGAGCACCGCGCCCGACCCGGTTACGAAGCGCAAGGTCAAACACTGTTTCGGAATGCACGAGGCCCACGACCCGCTGTTCGCCTTCGCCGGCCTGTGGCGGTTGGACGCCACGGACGGAATCGACGGCCCGTTCATGGCCTTCGTCACCTGCGACGCCAACGCCACCGTTGGGGAAATCCACCCCAAGGCGATGCCGGTCATGCTACGCCCCGCCGATGCGCTCGGTTGGCTGACCCACGACCGCGATACCGCCTGCGCTCTTGCCATTCCCTTTCCCGACGCCGACATGGTTCGACTGGAGCAATAAGAGGAGACGGGCGCATGGCGAAAGCCGATGGCAAGAAGGCCAAGAAGGGCACCAAGCCCAAGGGCGAGAAGAAGGCGCGCAAGCCCGGTGCCCAGAGCGGGATCGATGTGCTGGCGAAGCTCGCCGATCATCCCCTTGTAACAGACCTGCTCGCGGTAGGCGCAATGGCCGCCGTCGCTGCGATCGCCGATTATGGTGTGGCGAAGAAGACCGGCGCCGCCGCCGATGGTTCGCGTAAAGCCGTGAAGGCCGCGGGGAAAGCGGCGGCCGCGGCGATCGGCCAGCGCTTGCTGAAAGAAGTTGACGGCCTGAGGAGTAAGGCGGCCAAGAACTAACGCCACCCGTCATCCCTGCTTGCACGGGGATGACGTTTATGCGCGCCGCAACAGCGTAATCCGTGCCGGCCCTGTGTCGCGCTCGGCGTCGATCACCAGGCCCTCGGACGCCACCACCGCCTGCTTGCGCTGCGTCTCGATCGCCAGCCACCCGCCCTCGGCGAGCCATCCCCCGCGACCGACGGACGCGATTACCGCCACCGCCGCCTTGGGCGAATAAGGCGGATCGGCCAGCACCACGTCGAACGCCGGCAATGGCGGCAGCTTGAGCGCCGACGCCAGTCGCACATCCGCGCGCCCTCCCGCGCCGAGCGTCGCGACATTGGCCTGGATCGCCTTGACCGCCGCATTGTCATTCTCGACGAAGGTCACGTGCGCCGCCCCGCGCGACAGCGCCTCGAGCCCGAGCCCCCCGCTCCCGGCGAACAGGTCGGCCACCCGCAATCCCTCGAACGACCCTAGCCTGCTGACCAACATCGAAAACAGCGTCTCACGCGTGCGGTCCGCGGTCGGCCGCGTCGCCTCGCCCGGTGGCGCGACAATCGTCCGCCCGCGCCACTCGCCGGCGATGATCCTCAAGAGCGGGTCCTCATGTCGGCTTGCGCCCGCCGCGAAGGCTCTTGCGGAACACGAACAATTCCTCGCGCTGCACTTCGGCCACCCCGCCGGCCTCGAGCCCGTCGAGATCGAGTGGGCCATAGGTCGTCCGGATCAGCCGGCTGACCTGCAAGCCCAAGTGCGCCAGAACGTTCCGCACTTCGCGGTTCTTGCCCTCAGTCAGGCTCATCTCGATCCAACAATTGCGCCCGGTGCGCCGCTCGAGATTGGCGTCGATCGAGCCATAGCGGATGCCCTCGATCTCAACCCCATCGGCCAGGTCTTCGAGCTGCTCTTGCGTCACATCCCCGAACGCACGCGCCCGGTAACTCCGTACGACCCCAGTCGACGGGAGCTCCAGCTGGCGTTTTAATTCGCCGTCGTTGGTTAGCAGCAACAGCCCCTCGGTCATGAAGTCCAGTCGTCCGACCGGGATGAGCCGCGGCAGACCCTTGGGCAGCCTGTCATAGATCGTCGGCCGACCCTTGGGATCGAATTCGGCGGTCAGGCACGAGGGCGGCTTGTAGAAGCGGAACAGCCGCGCCGCGTCGGGCTTGGCGACCGGCTTGCCGTCAACGGTCACTCCGGCAAGACTTTCGATCACCGTCGCCGGGGTCGTCAGCACGTCGCCGTTGATCGCCACGCGCCCGTCGGCGATCATCCGCTCGATCTCGCGCCGCGACGCGATCCCCGCGCGCGCCAGCAATTTGGCGATTCGCTGCGGCCCGTCATCACGCGCAGAGCCGGGCTTTGGCCCGCGTGGTCCTTGTGGTCCCCGTGGCTTGCTCGTCACTCGCGCCGAAGTTCGCGGACCGCGTGGCACCGGAGAGCGCGTCGTTCGTTGCGGGCCTGTCATCTTCTCTCCTGTGCGGGTACCATCGATGCTGTTCAGCAAGCGCAAACAGGTCGTCAAGCGGATCCTGGTCGTCGAGGATGAACCGCTGACCGCTTTTGATAATGAATCAATGATTGAAGGTCGGGCTACGAGGTGGTCGCGACCCACGACAATGTCACCGAAGCGCTGGCCGCGCTCGACGCCGCAACCAGCCAAAGTCCCGTCGACCTCATCATCGCCGACGTCAAGCTAAGCGGCAAGCGCTCGGGCCTCGACCTGGCGCGTGAGGCCTCGGCACGGGGCGTCCCCGTCCTCTTCGCTGCCGGCAGATGCCCGCCCGAAGCAGCGGAGGTGTCGATCGGCTGCCTGACCAAGCCATACAGCTCGGGCATCCTCAAGGACGCGATACGCGCGGTCGAGCAGCATCTCGACGGTAAGAAGCCGAAGTTGCCGAAGGGCTTAGAGCTGTTCCCGATTACGGCGAGCTGACGCTCACAGAGCCGCCTCAATCCTGGCATGAAACTCGGCTACGCCATTTTCGAGCGTCCCCAGCAGAATTTCGTCGATCATCCCCGACTCGAGACCGCGCTGTCCCAGAGCAGCGGCGCCGAAATCTTCCGCCCCGAACGTGCCCCCGTCGAGTAGGTCCCAGCTGCGCTGCCAGTGCGCCTCGGCCTCGTTGGTCTGCGGCACCTTGGGAATCAGCATCAGATCCTCGACCAATGTGCTCCCCACCGACTGCGGCATGGCGACCAGCAAATTGATATAATCAGGGCTGACGATGACCACCGAATTGGGGAATAGCTGATAGGTGTAGGTCACCGCGCGGCGAAGCGCGGGCCAGTCGTCGCGGTCGATCTCGTTCAGATAATCCGCGCGACCGACTGCCGCGCGCTGGTGGCGGCCGACCTGATCGGCGACCGTGATCCCGTCGGCGAAGAAGGGTGCGATCGTCGTCGCGTGGAGCCGCTGGACGTGATAGCTTTCGAGAAAGGCGTCGATGACCAGCTTCCAGTTGGCCGCGACGGCATGCGTCTTGCGCCTGTAAAGGTGGAGCTTCACCAGCCCGAACGCGTCGAGGTCGGGGGCAAGCGCCAGTTCGTTGGCAAAGTCCGCCTGCGGATCGCGGGCGAACCAGATCAGCCCGCCCGCCTCGATCGACGCGAAGTGGGTCAGCCCGTGCGCCGTTTTGTCGAGTCCCGGGAAACAATCGGCGCGGGGCAAGGACGCGAGCCGCCCGTCGGCTCGATAGGCCCAGGCGTGGTAGGGGCACACGATTCGCGTCGCCGGGACCGGCCCCGACGTGTCGAGCAACCGCGTCCCCCTGTGGCGGCAGACGTTGGCCATGACATGCACCTGCCCGTCGCCGTCGCGGCTGATGATCAGTGGCACGCCATAATCGTCGTGGATGACCGCCTGATTGGGGTGGGGTAGCAGCGCCGAGGGGCCGAGCAGAAGCGGCAAGCGGTTGAAAAGCGACACTTGTTCGCGCGCATAGTAGTGAGGGTCGGTATAGTTGTGCGCCGGCAAACGGGTCATCTCCGACCCCATGGCCGCCTCGCCCCGGGCCAGCGCATCGGCTAGCGCGCGCTGCCCGGCACTGGGTTTTGAAGAGAGCAGTATGGCATCCATTGCGGCAAGCTGCTCCCATCTCGGGGCTGATGCAAGTTAAGATCCCCGAACTGGACTAGCCAGCACCCCCTCATCTGCGCAATGTTGGTGAACTTAGACGAAAAGCGGAGAGAAAATTGGCGTCCCAACCCCGGCCCAAGGGCTTCAAACTCCTCCGCGTCGCGCTCGCCAACCGCAAGTC
>JANMWM010000139.1:0-6769 GCA_031394005.1 Sphingomonas sp. | reverse complement strand
GGTGCCTTGCACGATGCCTTGGCTGCCGATGTAGATCCAGCTGCCGGCGGTCATCTGGCCGTACATCATCAGGCCGTCGCGGTCCAACTTGTTGAACACTTCCCAGGTCGCCCATTTGGGGACGAGGTTGGAGTTGGCGATGAGCACGCGCGGCGCGTCGGGGTGGGTGCGGAAGACGCCGACCGGCTTGCCCGACTGGACGAGCAGGGTCTGGTCGTCGTCGAGGCGTTCGAGGGTCTCGACGATCTTGTCATAGCACGCCCAGTTGCGCGCGGCGCGGCCGATGCCGCCGTAGACGGTAAGGGTTTGCGGGTCCTCGGCGACTTCAGCGTCGAGGTTGTTCATCAGCATGCGGACGGCGGCTTCGGTCTGCCAGCTTTTGGCAACAAGGGTCGAACCGCGGCGGGCGCGGATGTGGCGGGCGTTGTCGCGGCGGTCAGTCACGCGTCTTTCCCCGCGACGATGCGGCGTTCAGGTCCGGGGAGGCCGTTCCAGTAGGCGAGCTCGGCGGGATCGTCGACCGCCCAGGCGCACAGGTCGGCGGCCTTGCCGGGGGCGAGGGTGCCGACTTCGCCGTCAATGCCGAGGGCCCGGGCGGCGTTGATGGTCATCCCGGCGAGGCACTCTTCGGGGGTCAGGCCGAACAGGGTCGCGGCCATGTTCATCGCCAGCGTCGGCGAGAGCAAAGGCGAGGTGCCGGGGTTGCAATCGGTCGCGACCGCCATCTTGACGCCATAGGCGCGGAGCAGATCGACCGGAGGTTTTCGCGTTTCCTGGAGTGCGTAGTAGGCGCCGGGGAGGAGGACGGCGATGGTGCCGGCGTCGGCCATCGCGGCAATGCCATCTTCGTCGATATGCTCGAGGTGGTCGGCCGAGAGTGCGTCATATTTCGCGGCGAGGGCCGCGCCGCCGCTGTTGGACAATTGCTCGGCGTGGAGGCGGACCTTGAGCCCGTGGGCGGTGGCGGCGTCGAACAGCCGGTCGGTCTCGGCCGAGGTGAAGCCGATGTCGTCGCAGAAGGCATCGACCGAGGTGGCGAGCTTGAGCCGGGCGATCGCGGGGAGCAGTTCGTCGATGACCTGGTCGACATAATCGTCGCGGCGGGCGGCGAATTCGGGGGGAAGCGCGTGGAGTGCAAGGAGGGTAGGGACGATGCGCACGGCTTCGGAATTGCCGAGCGCGCGCGCGGTGTTGAGCAGGCGGATCTCGCTTGCCGGGTCGAGGCCGTAGCCCGACTTGATCTCGACCGTGGTGCACCCGCCGGCCATCAGCGCGCGGAGGCGGCGGCGGGCCGAGGCGATGAGGTCGGTCACCCCCGACGCCCGCGTCGCGGCGACGGTCGAGGCGATCCCACCGCCGGCGCGGGCGATGTCCTCATAGGTGGCGCCGGCGCGGCGCATGGCATGTTCAGTCGCGCGGTTGCCGCCGAATATGAGGTGGGTGTGGCAGTCGATCAGCCCCGGAGTGACCCACGCGCCGCCCAATGGCACGACCTCGGCGGCGCGAAAGCCGGCAAGCTCGGTGCGCTTGCCGACTCGGACGATCTTGCCATCCTGCACCCCGATCGCGGCGTCGCGCTGGATGCCCATCGGGTTGCCGATGGCGTGAACCATGGTGACTACATGGCAGTCGATAAAGAGGCGGTCCCACATGGTGGCTGGTGTTAGGGGGCGGGGCTGCTAGCGTCAAAGTCATCGAAAAAGGGGTGGGGCGATGACGAGCGAATGGCCCAATCTATCGGACCTGATGGTCAGCGCGGACGAGGCGGCGTCGGTCGGGCTGGTTGGCGTACCACTGGCGGCGGGGTCCGTGACGCCGGGGCGGTGCGATCTGGCGCCGCTGGCGTTGCGCGCGGTGCTGAGTCGGATCGGGCGTTACGATGTCGATCGCGGGCGCGAACTGGCGACGATGGTGGCCGATCGCGGGGACGTCGCAATTGCGGGACGGTCGATCGAGAAGGCGACGGGGCCGGTACGAAAGGCGGTGCGTGACAGTGTCTTGAGCCATGTGCTGACGGTCATCGTCGGGGGCAATAATGCGGTGACACGGCCCGGGGTGCTGGGGATGGCCGAGGCGCTAGGAGTCGGGCTCGACGCGGTCGGGCTGGTGACGCTCGACGCGCATTTCGACATGCGCTCGACCGCAGACGGGCTTGGCAATGGCAACCCGGTGCGCGCGCTGATCGAGGATGGCCTGCCCGGGCGCAATATTGCGCAGGTCGGGCTAGCGCCGTTCGCCAATAGTGGCGCAATGCACCGCGATGCGCTGGCGGCGGGCAATTTCGTGGTGACGATGGCCGAAGTGCGGGGCGATGGAATTGCGGCGGCGGTCGGGCGTTCTCTGCGGCATGTCGCGCATTGTTCGGCGCTGTTCGTCGATTGCGACATCGACGTAATCGACCGCTCGCAGTTTCCCGGTGCGCCGGGGGGACGGCCGGGGGGAATGGCGGTCGGCGATTTTTTCGCGGCAGTTGGGTTGCTGGCGGGGCAGCCCAAAGTGCGCGCGATCGACCTGACCGAATGGGACCCGCCGCTCGATCCGAGCGACCTCAGCGCACTCACTGCGGGGCGCTGGCTGGCCGAAGTGCTCGCGGGGTTCGAAACGCGAAATTGACGGCCTGCTAGTTCAGGTGGGGGGGTCAAATGCCGGCGTACCATTGGTAGGCGGCGACATCTTCCCAATAGCCGCCCTTGCCTTCGCCGATGCGGGCGAGGCTGTCGACGGCCTCGACGCGCATGACGAACTTGGCCTGTTTGTAGCCGAGTTGGCGCTCGATGCGGACGCGGATCGGGGCGCCGTGAGGGACGGCTAGCGGTTGTCCGTTCATGCCCCAGGCGAGGATCGTCTGGGGGTGCATCGCGTCGATCAGGTCGATCGATTCATAATAGGGCGTGCCGTTGAAATCGTCGGCACAGTGGAAGACGATGAAGCGGGCCTTGCTGGAGAGGCCGGCCTGCTGGAGCACGAGGCGCAACGGGGTGCCGGTCCACTGGCCGATCGCACTCCACCCCTCGACGCAGTCGTGGCGGGTGATCTGGGTGCGGTGGGGGGCGGCGCGCAGCTGCGCGAGGCTGAGCGACAGGGGGCGCGCGACAAGGCCGTCGACCGCGAGGCGCCAATTGGCGAAGTTGTTCGCCATGTGCGCGGCATAGGCGGGCGCGGCGGGCATGGTGTTGCCGTTGGTACGGAACACGGGTGACATCTGCGCGAGGGTGAATTCGGGGGCGAGCGCGGCGCGGTCGGCGATGAGCCGCTGGGCCGAATAGGTCGCGCGCTCGCCGAGGCCGAGCAAGCGCTGAACGGCGGGCGAGCCATTGATCTTGTCGCATCCGGCGACGGCGAGGCCGCCGATCCCGACGACGAGCGATCTGCGGGTCAGGATCATGTCGCGGCTTCCACCACAGGGTCGGGATCGGTCGAAATTCGGTCGGGAGCCGGGCGGTACCAGCCGGTCACTATCGAGCGGATCTCGTTGATCGGTCCAGCGAGCACAACCATCACGAGGTGGACGATAATGAATGCAGCGAGCGCCATCGCGCAGATAAAATGGATCGAGCGCGCCGACTGACGGCCGCCGGTGAGGTCGAGCAGCCACGGCCACGCTGCGTTCATTCCCGGTGAGAGCGTCAGACCGGTCAGGATGGCACCGGGAATGGCGATGAAGATGATCCCGACATAGGATAGTTTCTGGAGGATATTGTAGCGCTTGGCCGCCTCGCCGGTGGGGAATCGGAGATGGGCATGCTCGTTGATGTCATGGAGGATATTGGCGGGACGAATCTCGTCGAGCGTGAGGGCGAGCTCGCGTTTGTGCCGGCCGATCAGCGTCCAGGCGAGATAGAGGATGCCGGGGACGACGAGGATCCAGGCAAAGGCGAAATGCCATTCCCGCGACCCGGCGAGGTCGTAGTGAGAGGGAATCGTGAGCAGCGGATTGATGGTATAGACCTGGCCCCCGATCGTCGGACCGAAGATGCCGAGCCCGGGCAGGCTCAGCCCGGCGATGCGGATGTGGCCCGGCACGATCTCGAGCCAGGGATGGTCGGCGTTGGCGCCATAGCGGCCCCAGTAGAGCCGGGGATGGGCACTGAGGATCATCAGACCGCTCATCAGCATGACGAACACCGAGAGCGCGTTGAGCCAGTGCCACAGCCGCGTCGGGAGGCGGTGGCGGTAGAAGGGGGGTGGCGCGGAGGGAATCGCGACAACCGGGTCAAGCGCGTCGGACATGCTGATCCTTTTTCAGGCGATCGCGGAAGCTCAAGAGATCGGCGCCGACCGCCGAGCGGAATGAGCGGCTGAAATGGCTGCGGCTGGCGAATCCGGCACTCGTTGCGACGGTGGCGACGGACAACTCGGTGGAAGTCAGCAGTTGGCGCGCGCGGGCAATGCGTGCCTGGCCGACGAACTCCATCGGGGTGAGGTCAAGTGACGCGGCGAAGCTGCGCGCGAACGACGAGCGGCTCATGCCGGCGGTCGCGGCGAGCGACGCGACGCTGTGCGCCGCCTGCGGACATTCGACGACCGACAGGATCGCGCGGAGCAGCGAGGGGCGGGCGAACAGCGCGGGGAGACGGTTGAGGCCCGCGCCGGCGAACAGCTGGCGAAGGACGAGGATGAGGCATGCTTTCATCAGCGCCGAGGCGGGCGAGTGGCCGCCGAGGAGCCCGGTCTCGCATTCGCGGCGCATGGTGGCGAAGATCGCGGCCACGAGCGGATCATCCCCGAGTTGGGCGTGAAGCGGGTGCGCGAGGCCGTCGAACAGTCCGAACGAACCGCCCAGATCGGCGTTGATCTTGCCGCAGATAACGCGCCCACCGCCGACGCCGCCGGTCGGATAACGGGTGACGCCGCTGGCGAGGGGGGCTTCGATGCTGGCCGGATCGACCAGCCGCGTTGAAAGCTGCGAGCTGGCCATGCACTGAGCAAGACCGGCGGGAACGATGACGATCCCGCCTGGATCGACACGGATCGGAGCGGCGCCTTGGGTGGCAAGATGGAGCGTGCCTTCGAGCAGGAAATAAACCTCGACAAGGTCGAGCGGGCAAATGACGAGCGCCGCGTCGGGGGCAATGTCGCACAGCGCGAAGGCGTCGATTTCGACGGTCATCGCGGCCAGCAGCCGATCGATCATACCCACAGCCATGAATGCGATTATTGCGGTAAAGTACGTCGGCGGCAATCGCGACGCGGGTGTCCTCGTCATTTAGTGGACGACAGGGCACGTCGCACGGGGGAAAAGGCACGGCTCGACGCAAAGGATGCTGGCGCGGGCGCAGCGCAGCGCGCCATGATGCGGCTGCTATTACCCAAGGTCGGGAGGCCGGCAGGCATGATCGGATTGGCGGGGGCATTTTTTCTGACGGCGCTGCTTTATGCGGCAGTCGGGTTCGGCGGGGGGTCGACCTATTCGGCGCTGCTGGTGCTGGCGAAAGTCGATTTTCACGCGATTCCGGTAGTGTCGCTGCTGTGCAATTTGGTGGTGGTGACGCTGGGCAGCTGGCGGTTCGCGAAGGCCGGGGTGGTCGACTGGCGGCGGACCTGGCCGCTATTCACCTTGTCGGTGCCGCTGGCGTGGGTCGGGGGGCGGATTGCGGTCGGGCAGCTGCTGTTCGTGGGGTTGCTCGCGGCGTCGCTGATCGTCGCCGGGCTGGCGATGCTGTGGCGGCGCGAGGCGTTGCCCGACGACACGCAGCGCCGCGTGACGTGGCGCGAGCCGGTGATCGGCGGGGCACTTGGGCTGCTCGCCGGGATCGTCGGGATCGGTGGCGGGATTTTCCTCGCGCCGGTGCTGCACCTGATGCGGTGGGGCGGGGCGAAGGCGATCGCCGGGACCTGCGCGCTGTTCATCCTGGTCAATTCGATCGCCGGGCTTGCGGGGCAGCTGGCCAAGTCGGGGGCGGAGACGATCGGGGCGGTGGTCGCGGCGCACTGGCTGCTGTTTCCGGCAGTGGCGGTCAGCGGGCTGGCGGGGTCGATGATCGGGTCGACGCGATTGAAGGCGCGGCACGTCGCGGTACTGACCGCGATCCTGGTGCTTTATGTCGGCGGGCAACTGGCGGTGCGGTTCGTCGCCATGCTATCGCCCGTGGTATGATCGATCGCTTCGGCCGACGCATCACCTATCTTCGCCTGTCGGTGACAGACCGGTGCGATTTGCGGTGCACCTATTGCATGCCGGCGCGAATGACGTTTCTTCCTCGCGCGGACGTGCTGAGCATCGACGAGCTCGACCGGCTGGCGTCGGCGTTCATCGGAATGGGCGTGCGCAAGCTGCGCCTGACAGGGGGCGAGCCGTTGGTGCGGCGCGGGGTGATCGGGCTCGTCGAGCGGTTGTCGCGGCATCTCGACAGCGGCGCGCTCGACGAGCTGGTAATGACCACCAACGGCTCGCAGCTGGCCGAATTCGCGCCCGCGCTGGCGGCGGCGGGAGTGCGGCGGATCAATGTGTCGCTCGATCATCTCGATCCGGCGACCTACGCGAGGATCACGCGCGGCGGGGACGTGGCGAAGGCGATCGCCGGGATCGATGCGGCGGTCGCGGCGGGAATCGCGGTCAAGCTTAACGCGGTGGCGCTGCGCGACGACAATGGCGATCACCTCGTCGAACTGGCCGAGTGGGCCCATGCGCGCGGGGCCGAGATCAGCGTGATCGAGGTGATGCCGCTGGGTTCGGTCGACGCCGAGCGGATCGACCAGTATCTGCCGCTGAGCGTGGTGCGCGAGCGCTTTGCCGAGCGCTGGACGCTGACCGACCTGGTGCGATCGA
>JANMWM010000108.1:0-5248 GCA_031394005.1 Sphingomonas sp. | reverse complement strand
TGCGCTGGGACTTCACGCGCTGGCGACTTCGCTCGGATCCGACGACCGCATGGTGCGGCTGCTGATGGCAATCAGCTACGAGAATATCGCGACCGGAATCGCGCTGACCGCGTTCGTCGCCTACCTTTCGTCGATCGTCTCAAAGCGCTTCACCGCAGTCCAATACGCGCTGCTTTCGTCGCTCACCTTCCTCGTCGGCTCGCTCGGGCGCGGGGTGGCGGGCGAGGCGTTCGAGACGCTCGGCTATGCGACGGTGTTCCGCTACACCGCCGCCTTTGGATTACTGTCGGTGCTGTTCGTGACGCTCGAGTGGATCCGCGTCTCGGCGGTGGAACGCCGCGCTAGTCGGGCAGCTCAAGATTTGCCAACAGCGCTTCCCCCGCAAGGTACAGCGACCCCGCAATAAGGATCGGCGAGGGCAGGGGGGCGAGAGCCTCAGTCAGCGTCGCGGCGGCCCGCCCGCCGAACCTCGCGGCAAGCTCGGCGGGATCGTGGCTTGCATGACCGGGGATCGCTGCAAAGGTCAGGCTGAGCGCGTGCGGGCAAAGCAGAGCGACGATCTCGCCTGCATCCTTGTTGGCGAGCATGCCCAGCACAAGGTGACGCGGATCGGCCGCGAGGTGCGCCGCCAGCGCCAGCGCGGCGTCGCCGTTGTGCGCCCCGTCGACCATCACGTCGCGCCCGGCGGCGAGCGGCCCGGCGGTGAGCCGCTGCAGCCGCGCCGGCCATTTAGCGTTCGCCAGTCCGTCGCGGAACTGGTCGATCGTGACCGGCAGTCCCGCCGCGACGAGCATCTGCCACGCAAGGTTGGCGTTGCGCCGTTGGTGCGCTCCGGGGAGGGCTGGGCGCAGACTGGCATCGGGCGCCCAATCGCGACCCTCCAGCAGCGCCCGCGCGCCGCGTTCGGCGGCCATGGCTTCAGTGGCGGCAAGTGCTTCGGGCGGCTGGGCCAGGACAATCAGCGGGATGCCGGGTTTGGCGATCCCGGCTTTCTCGTGTGCGATTTCGGTGAGGGTGTGCCCCAAATAATGCTGGTGATCGATCCCGACGCTGGCGATCCCGCACGCCGCCGGGCGCTCGACGACATTCGTCGCGTCGAGCCGCCCGCCGAGCCCGACCTCGAGGATGCAGACATCGGCCGGGGTGCGTGAATAAACGAGCAGCGCGACGGCGGTCGTGACCTCGAAGAAGCTGCCGCCAATGCCTTCGTTCGCATCGAGCACCTCGGCCAGCAAAGACGCCAGCGCCTCGTCCTCAATCAGTCGCCCTGCGATCCGGATGCGCTCGTTGAAGCGCACCAGGTGCGGGCTGGTGAACACGTGTGCGCTCAGCCCCGCCGCTTCGATCCCGGCGCGCAAAAACGCGCAGGTCGAGCCCTTGCCGTTGGTCCCGGCGACATGAAGCACCGGTGGCAGGCAATGCTGGGGACGCCCGAGCCGGTCGAGCAGGGCGAGCACCCGATCGAGCCCGAGCGTATCGTGGGTAGGGATCGTCAGCCGGTCAAGCTGGACCTGGACCGCGGGCGAGCCTGAGCGCGCGAAATCGGCCATCAGGCGGCCGCCTTCTCCGGCGCGAGATAGGAGATCAGTGTCGCGAGTTTCGCGATCAACTCGGCGCGGTGGACGACCATGTCGATCATGCCATGTGCGAGGAGGTATTCGGCGCGTTGAAATCCCTCGGGAAGTTTCTCGCGGATGGTCTGTTCGATCACCCGCTGACCGGCGAACCCGATCAGCGCCCCGGGCTCGGCCAGCTGAATGTCGCCGAGCATCGCGTAGGAGGCGGTCACCCCGCCCGTGGTCGGATCGGTCAGCACGACGATGTACGGCAGCCCCGCTTCGCGAAGCTCGGCCAGGGCAACGGTCGTTCGCGGCATCTGCATCAGCGAGAGAATCCCCTCCTGCATCCGCGCTCCGCCTGCGGCGGTGAACAGGACATAGGGGAGCTTCGCCTCGATCGCGGCCCCGATCCCGGCGACGATCGCTGCGCCGACTGCGATGCCCATCGACCCCCCCATAAAGGCGAAATTCTGCACCCCGACGATCGCGCCCTTGCCGCCGATCGTGCCCTTGGCGGTCATCAGCGCATCGCGCTCGCCAGTGGCGGCTCGCGCCGCCTTGAGCCGGTCGGGATAGCGCTTGGTATCCTTGAACTTGAGCGGATCTTCGCGGACTTCGGGGGCGGGGAGGAGGCGGTACTTCTCGCCGTCGAACACCATGTCGAACCGCGCCTTGGGCCCGATCCGGTCATGATGATCGCAGCGCGGGCAAACGAACAGATTATCCTCCCACTCCTTGGTGAAGACCATCGTCTGGCACTTGCCGCAGCGGTGCCAAAGCGTGTCGCCGGTCTGCCGCTTGGGCAGGAAGGGGATGCCGTTGCGCACCCGGGTAAGCCAGCTCATGCGGTCCTCGTCTGTGTCATGCGGCTTGCGACTATGCCGCCGGACGAATTATGTCCACTTACAGCGAACCTTCGATTGCTCGCAGCGCCGCGACCGGGTTTTCGGCGTCGGTCACCGGGCGGCCGATAACGAGGATCGAAGCGCCGGCGTCGAGTGCCGCGCGGGGCGTCATGATCCGCTTCTGGTCGGCGCTTGCGGCGTCGGCGGGGCGAATGCCGGGGACGACGAAAAAGCCGGTCGGCCATGCCGTGCGGACGGTCGCAACTTCCTGGCCCGACGAGACGATGCCGTCGAGGCCGGCTTCCCGCGCGAGCGCGGCGAGGCGTTCAACCTGGGCTTGTGTCTCGCCGCCGACCCCGATCGAACCGAGATCGTCGCGATCGAGGCTAGTCAACACGGTCACCGCGACGACTTTCGTCCCCGCGGGGGCGGCAGCCTTGGCGTCCTCCATCATCGCACGGCCGCCCGCAGCGTGGACGGTGAGGATCGCCGGCTCGAACGGGCGCAACGCCATGATCGCCTTGGCGACGGTGTTGGGGATGTCGTGGAGCTTGAGGTCGAGGAAGATTGGCAGCCCGAGACGGGCGAGATCCATCACCCCGGCGCGGCCGTTGCGGAGAAAGAATTCGAGCCCGAGCTTGATTCCCCCGGCGTGGCCCTTGACCGCCTCCGCCAGCCGCCGCGCATCTTCCAGATCGGGGGTATCGATCGCAACGAAGACCCGGCCGCTCATGGCTGCGTCTCGCCGGCGAACGGGGGAGGCGGCGGCGCGACGGTCGAAGGAGCCGCCCTGACGTCTTTGCGCAGTCGCCAAAAACGCAGCCGCCAGCGTAGCATCGTCGGCACATAGCCAAACAGAAAGGCGATCAGCAGGATCAGCGGCAGCTTGATTTCGGCCTGGACGTTGCCCCACAAATCGACCGTCACGTCGGTCCAGTTGCGCCCCATGAACAACGCCGCGAGCAGCGCCAGGAACAGCCAGAAAAGGAGGCGCAGGAACCGCATCGCGCTTCAGCTTAAGCGAGGTACGCCGCGAACGCCAGTTTCGACTCATGTCGTCGCTCGTGCCGCCCGGTTGGCCGCACTGCGCGCGCCTCCCCGTTGAGCGCACCGCGCCGCCGCCGCACAGGGGCCATCCGGGGAGAGCGGATTGGAACGACAGCATATCATCGGGCTCGCCGCCTTTGCCGTGCTCGCCGGCGCGGTAGCCCTTGCCACGCCACACGGTAGTCCGGAAAAACGTGCGCAACACGCCGCTACCGCCACGCATCTCAAGCTGGCCAGCCTGTCGATCTCGGCGCGGCACGACGTCAACTATGCCGTGCTCGACCAGCGATTAAAGGCGATGGCGGCGCGGCCGTCGATGGTCGGGCTGGCCGTCGGGGTGATCGAGAATGGGCGCATCACTTTCCTGGCGGGCTATGGCGAGACCGCGCACGGATCGGGCGAAGCGGTCACGCCGGAGACGGTGTTTCGTTGGGCGAGTTGCTCGAAGGGGGTCGCCGCGACAATGGTCGCCAAGCTCGCCGAGGCGGGCAAGGTCGACCTCAACGCCCCGGTGGCGAACTATGCACCGACGCTCAAGCTGCCCAACGCCGGCGAATATAGAGCGACGGTTACCGACCTCCTCAGCCACCGCCTCGGCCTCTATCGCAACGCCTATGACAACAAACTCGAAGAGGGCGAAAGTCCGTTCGTGCTTCGCTCGCAGCTCGGCCAGCTGAACGCCGTCTGCGCCCCGGGCACCTGCTGGGACTATCAGAACGTCGCTTACGACGCGTCGAGCGAGATGGTCGCGCGGCTGACGGGCACCTCCTACCCGCAGGCGGTGCAGCGCACCTTGTTCGACCCGATCGGGATGCGCTCGGCGAGCGTCACGCGAGCGGGGCTGGAGAGCGCGAATAGCTGGGCGCGACCGCACAGCGTGGGTCGCCGCGTGCTGCCCGGCAGCGATGTCTATTACAAGGTTCCGGCGGCGGGCGGGATCAACAGCAACATCAAGGATTTCGCGCTTTGGATGATCGCGCAGACGGGCGCCATGCCCGACGTGCTGTCACCTAGCTTGCTGGCGACGATCCACGCGCCGCTGGTCAAGACACCGACCGAGCAGGGACGCATGCGCAAGTTCGCCGAGCGGGTCCATTCGCCCTATTACGGGCTCGGCTGGCGAAGCTATGACTATGCCGGGCACCATATCGTCGGCCACCGTGGCGGGATCGCTGGATATCGCTCGCTGATCCTGTTCGACCCCGCACTCAAGAGCGGCGTGGTGGCGCTATGGAACAGCAACACCAGCCAGCCGGGCGGGCTCGAGTTCGAAGTGATGGACATGCTCTATCACTTGCCGTTCCGCGACTGGATGGAGCTGAGCAAGTCGGGCGTCAAAGCGCCCGCCGACGAGGGCGACGACCAGCAGGTCGCCGCCCAAGGGTCGCCTGGTTAGGCCTGAGTCATCGGAATTGCACTGCGCTGGTCGGCCGATTGCTCGGTCGCGCGCCCGGTCAGGAACGACACGAGATCGGCAATCAACCGCTCCTTGTCGATCGCAAACAGGCCGTGCGCAGAGCCGTCATATTCGATCAGCTGAGCGCCGGGCACCTGTGCGGCGACGACGCGTCCAGTGGCGTCGATCGGCACGGTCTTGTCGGAAGTGCCGTGGATCACCAGCGTGGGGACGGTGAAGCTCTTGAGGTCAGGTCGGAAGTCGGTCGTCCCGAACGCCTGCGCGGCGGCGAGAGTCGGACGAAGGCCTGCCATCAGCGCCTGCCGCTGGGCATCGTCGAGCACTTCGTCGCTGACCGGCGAGCTAAGCGCGCCGACGCCGAAGAAGTCCTTGAAGAAGCC
>JANMWM010000095.1:0-9113 GCA_031394005.1 Sphingomonas sp. | reverse complement strand
CCGAGCGGGAGCCCGACGTCTGGGCGAGCATTGGCGTCCACCCGCATGAGGCCGATGCGCACCCCGATCTCGGTGCCGCCGCACTGATCGACGCCGCCCACCACCCGCGAGTCATCGCCATCGGCGAATGCGGCCTCGACTATTATTACGACAAGTCCGATCGTGCGGCCCAACGTGAGCGGTTCGGCGCACACATCGAGACGGCGAGGGCGACCGGCCTACCACTCGTCGTCCACACCCGCGATGCGGAGGAGGATACCAGCCAAATCCTCACCGCCGCGGTCGCCAGGGGCGGGGTCACCGGCGTCCTCCACTGCTTCACCGGCAGCGCCGACCTTGCCCGCAAGGCACTCGACCTCGGCTTTTTCATCAGCCTGTCGGGCATCGTCACTTTCAAGAATGCGCGCGACCTGCAAGACACCGCGAAATTCATCCCCGCCGATCGGCTGTTGGTCGAGACCGACGCCCCGTTCCTGGCCCCCGTCCCCAACCGCGGCAAGACCTGCGAGCCGGCCTTCGTCGCCGACACCGCGGCCTTCGTCGCGGCGCTGCGCGATGAGCCGCTCGATCAACTCGCCGCGACTACGACCGCCAATTTCTTCACTTTGTTCGGGAAAGCCATCGCGTGAAATTTCGCGTGCTGGGCTGCGGCACCTCGTCGGGCGTACCACGCGTCGGCAACGACTGGGGGACATGCGACCCCGCCGACCCGCGCAACCGTCGAACGCGCTCGTCTGTAATGTTCGAAAGCGGTGGCCAGCGCCTGCTGATCGATTGCGGTCCCGACCTTCGCGAGCAACTGCTCGCCGCCGACGTCGCCGAGATTGACCGGGTCATCGTCACCCATGACCATGCCGATCATCTTCATGGGATCGACGATCTCCGCCAACTTGCACACGCAAAAGGCCACGCAGTCCCGCTCGCCGCGCGCCCCGACACGCTCGCGCGGATCGTCAGCCGCTTCGGCTACGTCTTTCACGGTAATCCGCTTTACCCTGCGGTGCTCGTCGCCGACCCGATCGACGGCGCGGAGGAGACGTTCGGCGCCGCGCGCCTCGGCTTCGTCGACCAACCACACGGCAGCATCACCTCGCTCGGAATCCGCTTCGACGAGGGCGCGCATTCGGCGGCTTATGCGATTGATTTCCACCACATGACCGACGACATGCGCGCGCTGTATCAGGGACTAGACCTGTGGATCAGTGACTGCCTTCGCCGCCGTCCGCATCCGACCCACGCCCACCTCGACGCGGTGCTCGGCTGGGCGCGCGAAATTGGCGTCGGCCAATTGCTGCTCACGCATCTTGATAATTCGATGGATCATGCCGAGCTTGCTGCTGTTCTCCCTGATTGGGCCGCGCCCGCGTTCGACGGGCTGGAGGTGATGCTGGCGTGACCAACGACGTAATGCTTGGCGGCCTCTATCTGTTGATGGCTATGATGCTCGTCCTGGGGTCACTGATGGCGCGCCGCGAACGCTTCGCCAAGCTCGTCCAGTTCGCGCTGATGTGGATCCTGATCTTCGGCGCGGGCTTTATCCTGTTCACATTCCGCGACAATTTCGGCTACGTTGCCCAGCGGCTGAAGTCCGAAGCGCTCGGCACTCCGGTCGTCCAGGGCCACATTGTCAGAATTCCGATGGCGATCGACGGCCATTTCTGGGTCGACGCAACCTTGAACGGGGTGCCAGCGAAGTTCCTCGTCGACAGCGGCGCCACTGTTACGACTGTCGGCTCCAAGCTTGCCGCCCAAGCCGGACTCGAAACGACCGGACTCCACGACCAGCTTGTCCGCACCGGCAACGGTATCGTCAAAGTCTCGAGTGGACGCGTTGACATCCTCGAAGTCGGTTCGATCGAACGCCGCAATCAGCGCGTCTACGTCGCCGACGATGACGATCTCAACGTTGTCGGCATGAGTTTCCTGTCGAGCCTCAGTCGGTGGAGTGTCGAGGGGCGATGGCTGATTCTCGAGAGCTGAGACACATTTGCATCAATTCGGATTTTACATAATGCATATTATCATACTTACAGATTGGCTTGGTGATGAGGGTCCCCGGCCGTGAGTCTCGATCGCCTCGTCTCGATCATGGAGCGGCTGCGCGATCCGGTCAGCGGATGCGAATGGGATAGCGTTCAGACCTTCCGTTCGATCGCGCCCTACACGATCGAGGAGGCCTATGAAGTCGCGGACGCGATCGAGCGCGACGACATGGACGATCTGGCCGACGAGCTTGGCGACCTTCAACTCCAAGTCGTCTTTCACGCGCAAATGGCGCGGGAGGTCGGCCACTTCAATCTTGATGATGTCATTGCGCGCATCTGCGACAAGCTCGAACGCCGCCACCCGCACATCTTCGGTGACGCACCGAATGGCGGTCATCACCTGTGGGAGCAGATTAAGGCCGAGGAACGCGCCGCCAAACCCGACCAGAGTGCATTAGCTGGTGTTGCCCTCGCGTTGCCGGCCCTTGAACGTGCCGCCAAGCTGCAGAAGCGTGCCGCACGCACCGGCTTCGATTGGCCCGACGCCAGCGGCCCGCGGGCAAAGATCGACGAGGAATTGACAGAGCTCGCTGAAGCCGCGCCCGAGGACCAAGCCGAAGAGCTTGGTGATTTGCTATTCGCCGTCGTTAATCTCGCACGTCATCTCAAGATCGATCCTGAAGACGCGCTCCGCCTAGCCAATCGCAAGTTCGAGCGCCGCTTCCGCGCGATCGAGACCGAGCCTCGATTTGAAACCCTCGGCCTCGATCAGATGGAAGAGCTATGGCAGGCCGCAAAGATCGCTCAAAGCGCCTGAAAACGCGCCCAGTTTTCGGCCGAAAGCTTTACCGCGAGATGCATCGTCTCGCCCTCGACTCGCTGGTCGAGCACATCGCCGCGAGAATGGAGCCACGCCAGCCGAGACCCATCCGACGCGGCCAGCTTGAAGCGATGAACAACCGAGCCGTCTTGCAACCTTTTGGCGATCGCCTCGCGAAGTTGCTCGACCCCCTCCCCACTCAGCGCCGACAGCGCCACGACGTCATCACGCCGCCCGGCCTCGTTGAGCAGCGCCACACGATCGTCGCCCGCGAGCAGGTCGAGCTTGTTCCACGCCTCGAGCCGCTGCGGTGACCCTTGCTCGTCGAGCCCAAGAGAGGAAAGCACGGTCGCCACGTCGACCGCCTGAGCGTTGCTGTCCGCGTGCGAGATATCGCGAACATGGACGATGAGATCGGCCGACGCGACCTCTTCGAGCGTCGCGCGAAACGCCGCGACGAGCTGCGTTGGCAGCTGCGACACGAACCCGACTGTGTCCGACAGGATCGTCTTGTCGAATCCGGGGATTCGTACCTCGCGCATCGTCGGGTCGAGGGTCGCGAACAGCAGGTTTTCTGCCTTTACGCTCGCGGCGGTCATGCTGTTGAAGAGCGTCGACTTGCCGGCATTGGTATAGCCGACGAGCGCGACCACCGGCCATGGAGCGCGCTGGCGGCGGTCGCGGTGGAGCCCGCGAGTTCGCTTTACCTGGTCGAGCTCCTTGCGGATTCGCGCCATGCGGTCGCGGATCATCCGTCGATCGGCTTCGATCTGGGTTTCGCCGGGACCGCCGAGGAAGCCGAAGCCGCCACGCTGACGTTCGAGATGAGTCCAGCTGCGGACCAATCGCCCGGCTTGGTAATCGAGATGAGCGAGTTCCACTTGCAGCCGCCCCTCCGCGGTCGCGGCGCGTTCGCCGAAGATTTCGAGGATCAGCCCGGTGCGGTCGATGACCTTGGCCTTGGTGATTTCCTCGATCGTCTTTTGCTGCACCGGGCTGAGTGCCGCATCGACGACCAGCAAATGCACGTCGGCCTCTTTGGCGAGATCACGAATTTCCTCGACCTGCCCCTTGCCGAACAGGCTCGCTGGCCGTGCCGCACGGACGCGGAAACTCTTGCGGCCGACCACGTCGATGCCGATGGCCGCCGCAAGCCCGGCGGCTTCGTCCAGACGCGCCTCGGACGAGCGCATGACCTTGGTGTCGGTACGATCGGGAAGCACGACCAACGCGCGTTCGCCGCGCGATACCCCGTCTTCGTCGCCCCGGTCGAAGACGCTCAGCTGCCGTCCCCCGTACCGTCGGGCGCCGATTCCTCTACAGGATCCTCGCCCGATAAATAAAGCGGTCGCTCGGGCTGAAGCGTCGACATCGCGTGCTTGTAAACCAGCTGGACCTGCCCGGCGCGCTCGAGCAGCAGCGAGAATTGATCATGCCCGGCGATCGCGCCCTGGAGCATAACGCCGTTGACCAGGAAGATCGTCATCGGCTCATGCTCCTTCTCCGCCGCAGCGAGGAAAATGTCCTGGAGCGAAGCCGCCTTGCGCGCCTGGGTCTCGCGCGTGCCGCGGTCCAGCCCGGCGAGCAGATCGATCGGCACATTGCCTGGCATGATCGTCGAGATGCTGTGTTTGTAGACGAGTTGGCTCTCCCCATCGCGGCGCAACAGCACCGAGAAAGTGTCGAACCACGTAACAATTCCCTGGAGCTTAACCCCCTTCATCAGGAATATCGTCACCGGCGATTTCGCGCGGCGCACGCCATTGAGGAAATGATCCTGCAGGGAGAAGGACTTGTCGGCCATTATTCGTCGTCTTCCTTCTTTTCGCCGAGCCCGAGGGCCTTCAGTTTGCGATGGAGCGCCGATCGCTCCATGCCGATGAACGAGGCGGTACGCGAGATGTTGCCCGAAAAGCGCCTGATCTGGATCTTTAAATATTCGCGCTCGAAACTCTCGCGCGCCTCGCGAAGCGGCGAGCCCATGATTGCCATCGACGCGGTCGAGACACCGACCGTACCTTGCGACTCGACGATCTCGGCGGGGAGCAGGTCGACGTCGATGCTGTCGGCGCGGTCACCGGGTGCCATGATCAAAGTGCGCTCGATAATATTGCGCAACTGGCGGACATTGCCGGGCCATTCGTGGGACTGGAGCGCTGCCGCGGCTTCGGGCGAAAGCGTGGGGGGAGGAATGCGACGCTCGGCGGCGAAGCGGGCCAAGAAGTGATCGACGAGTTCCGGGATATCCTCGCGGCGCTCCTTAAGAGGCGGCATCCGCACCGGGACGACGTTGAGACGGTAGAAAAGATCCTCGCGAAAACGCCCCGCGGCAATCTCGTCGGCGAGGTTGCGCGAAGTCGCCGAGAGGAAGCGGACGTCGACCTTGACCGGACGTTGGCCGCCAACGCGCGCGTAGCTCTGATCGGTCAGAACGCGCAGGATCTTGCCTTGGGTCGTCAGCGGCATGTCGGCGATCTCGTCGAGGAACAGCGTGCCGCCATGCGCTTGTTCGAGCAGTCCGGGTCGCGCCTCGCCGTCGCGTTCCGTGCCAAACAATTCCTCCTCGACGCGGTCCGGGCTCATCATCGCTGCGGACAGGACGATGAACGGCGCATTGGCGCGGGGGCTCCAGTTGTGGATCGTGCGCGCGGCGACTTCCTTGCCGACGCCCGCGGGTCCAGTTATCATCACGCGACTTCCGGTCGGTGCTACTCGCTTGAGCGTCGCGCGCACCGAGTTGATCGCGACCGAGGAGCCGTTGAGCGTGTCGTCATTGCCGAACCGCTCGCGCAGCGTCGCGTTCTCGCGGCGAAGCCGCTCGGTCTCGGTAGCGCGACCCACGAGGTGGAGCAGGCGCGAGGCTTCGAACGGCTTCTCGATGAAGTCGACCGCGCCTTCGCGGACTGCGGCCACCGCGGTGTCGAGGTTTCCGTGGCCGGAGATCATGATGACGGGCAACGTGGGGTCGCGCCGCTTGACCTGTTCGAGAATTTGCAGCCCGTCGAGTTTGGATCCCTGGAGCCAGACGTCGAGCAACACGAGCGACGGCCGCCGCTCCTCGATCGCGTCGAGCGCACTCGTGCTGTCGGCGGCGGTGCGCACGGCGTAGCCTTCGTCCTCCAGCACGCCGGCGACGAGGTCGCGGATGTCTGCTTCGTCGTCGACTACGAGCACTTCAAGTGCCATTTTCAACTTCCCTATCTTCGCGCGTGTGGGGGGCGGAAAGGCCCTTCCCGGCCTCCGTGGCGAGGTCAGCGAGGCGGATGGAATCGAACGCGATCCGGACCCGCGTTCCGCCGCCTTCGCGGTCTAGAAATGCAATTGTTCCATAGTGTTCCTCGACGATCTTCTTGACAATTGCCAAGCCTAGACCAGTCCCCCTTACTCGGGTGGTCATATAGGGTTCGGTGAGCCGTTCACGGTCTTCTGGTAGCCCCACGCCATTGTCGCTTATCGTGACCACAAGCTCATCTGAAGCCTGTGTTATGGATAACATCACCCGGTCTCCGTCGGGGCTAACCGCACCTCGTCCGCGCCGCGCCTCGATCGCTTCGACGCTGTTCTTGACGATGTTGGTCAAGGCTTGCGATAGCTGCCGGCGGTCGCAGACGAGGCGCATGTCGGCCAACTCAGGATCGATCGAAAAAAGAACGTCGGGATGCGCGACCTCGTGCAAGAACAGGGCGTTGCGGGCGATATCGTGGACATTTTCGTCGCAGAAAACTGGTTTGGGCATACGCGCAAAATTGGAAAATTCATCGACCATTCGGCGCAGGTCGCCGACCTGCCGGACGATTGTCCCGGTCAGCCGGTCGAACGTCTCGCGGTCGGTCGTCACCTGGCTGCCGTAGCGCCGTTGGAGTCGCTCGGCGGCGAGCGAAATCGGAGTCAGTGGGTTCTTGATCTCGTGCGCGATGCGGCGGGCGATATCGGACCAGGCGGCGCTGCGCTGGTCGGACAATTGCTCGGTAATGTCATCGAAGGTCAGCACGGTACTCTGGCCATAGCGCACGCGCTTGACGGCAAGGGTCCGTTGGCCGCTGCCCGCCGCGACAAGAACGTTGGCGTCGCGCACCTCCCCGGTCATGAATTCTGCAAGTTCAGGGGAGACATCAGCCAAAGCCCTACCCTCGAGCGTCTCCTCACCCGAACGAAGCAAGGCTGCGGCGGACCGATTAGTCAGGAGGATTGAGCCAGCTTCGTCGACCGTCAGCACCCCAGCAGTGACACTCGAAAGCACTGCCTCGATGAATGCTCGGCGGGTGTCGAGCTGGCTGTTGGCGGTGATCAGCGCGTTGGTCTGGGTGTCGAGCCGCCCCGCCATGCGATTGAAGGCGGCAGCGAGCATGGCGATCTCGTCGGCCGCAGCGTTGACCGGCACCCGCACCGAGAAATCGCCTTCCTCGATCCGCCCCGCAGCATCGACCAGACCGCTGACGGGTTGGACCAGGCGGTCGGCGAGCTTGAGCGCTGCGAGAATCGCGAGCCCGACGATAAGCAAAGCCCCGAGATAAAGAGCTAGATTGAAGCGCAGCTGGTTGCCGCGAGACTTTTCGAGCAACGCGCGATAATCGCGCAGAACGGCGTTAGACTGCGCAAGCTGGGCGCTAAGCTCGGGGTCGAACACGCGCGCGGCGTATATGTAGGTCGAGGGACCGACATTAAGTGGTGCAAGGGCCCCCACCCTCCCGTCCGAACTGACTTCAACCACCGGCGCCTTGGCGAGCGCGGCGATCTTGGCGGGCGTGATCAGCTTCTCTAGGTCGCGGTCGTAGGGATTGACGAGCGCGAGGGTACGGATGTGCCCGTCCGGGCCGACGGTGAAGATGATCGATTCTGACAAAAGGCGGCGAAGCACCTGATTTCGACCATATGCGTCGGCAAAACGAGGATCGTCGATCGGAACGATCTTCAGATAACCGGCAACATCCTTGGCCATAGTCTCAGTCTCGTTCGCGACACGGCTAACCTCGCGGTTGTAGGTTGATTGAGCGAGCGAGACGGTGTTTTCGAGCATGGTTCGCGCACGATTCGAGAACCAGAATTCGAGCCCGCTCTGAAGTAGCACCGAGGCAAATATCGCGACCATTACGGTCGGAACTGCCGCGACGAGCGAGAAAAGCGCGACCAAGCGGGTGTGGAGTTGCCCCGTCCCGACCCCGCGCCGTTCCGCATCGCGCCGCGCCATGTCGCGCGCGACCAGGACCATCAACACGATCGCGGGGACGAGGTTGGCGACGAGCAGCAGCGCCATCAGCGGTGGTGAAATCAGCGTCCCGGGCTCGGCCCCGCGCCGCAACACGGTCAACGTCGTGACGAGGATGATTGCGATCGCCAGCGCAGAACCAAGCTTGGCGAGGCGATAGAAACGCCCGCTCTCGCGCTCGCGCGCCAGCCAGCGCGTCAGCATCACGTCAGAATTGGTGGCCCGAGCATCCATTTGATGCGACCTCTAGCATGGCCGCGTTGCATGAAAAACACAGTGTGCGGAATTTATCTTCTAAATCGCGCGCTTAGGCCGCCGCACGCTCGAGCCACGGCGCGTAAAAGTTGCGAAGCATCACCTTGACCGTCGCCGCATCGTCGATCGTGTTGACCTTGTTGCGGAATTCGGCCGAACCGGCGAGGCCCTTGGTGTACCAACCAAGGTGCTTGCGCGCGATCTTGACCCCGGCTTCGGCGCCATAGAGCGAAAGCATGGCTTCATATTGTTCGAGAAGGACGGAGAGCTGCTCATCGAGTCTCGGCGTCGGGCGCGTACCATCGGACGCGAGTGCGCTCATCATCTGGCCAAGGAGCCACGGTTTGCCATAAGCACCGCGGCCGATCATCACCCCGTCTGCGCCTGATTGGGCGAGCGCCTCGCGCGCGTCGTCGATCGAGCAGATGTCGCCATTGACAATAACCGGCAGGCTGGTCGCCGCCTTGACCTTGGCGACGAACGACCAGTCGGCCGAGCCCTTGTACATCTGGCAGCGGGTGCGGCCGTGGACGGTGATCATCTTAATCCCGAGATCTTCGGCGATACGCGCGACTTCGGGGGCGTTGAGGCTGTGGTGGTCCCAACCCATGCGCATCTTCAACGTCACCGGTAACTCGACCGCCTTGACCGTCGCGTCGATGATCGCGGCTGCGAGCGGCAGGTCGCGCATCAGCGCCGAGCCGGCGTCGCCGTTGACCACCTTCTTGACCGGGCAGCCCATGTTGATGTCGATGATCGCGGCGCCGCGCTGCTCATTGAGTTTGGCGGCCTCCGCCATTTCATGGGGCGAGCAGCCCGCGAGCTGGAGCGAAATGGGTTCCTCGGT
>JANMWM010000079.1:0-4087 GCA_031394005.1 Sphingomonas sp. | reverse complement strand
TCAGTTCATTGTCATTGGTGTTCATGGCAAGTCCTTTCTGGGACCGGATGTCGTCGATGAGCCGGCGAGATCTAAGAGCGCGTCGAGGAGCGCGGCTTGGTCCGGCATTCGCTTGCGGGCGACTTCGCGCAGATGATCAAGCGCGGACTCACGGCTCATGAGAGTCAGCCCCTGGACATCATTGCGGCAGAATAGCGTGCCGCCCTCCTGAAGGCCGTTCGCGGCCAGGAACTCGGCGGGCAGCTGGACCTTGCCCCTGGCGTCCACCTTTACCGCAGTGAAGCCGGGCTCGGCTGAAGCAACCGCCCCTTCCTGATGAGGCGGGGTCTCTTTCAGAAGCACGTTGTATACATGCTGGTAACGTAGGTCCATAAACCTCCCGATGGCAGCTTTCGATACCCCGGCACGAAACAGTCTGCGGATGCTCTCCGACTTTGACGGCGAGTCCACTATCAGACTGTGCATTTCTTCATCGGTCATGTTGGCTCCTTCAGTTGGTATGAGGGTCCTCTGACAGTGATTCTGGTTAGCGTCAATCTGGTAGGTATAAAAACTTAGTAGTTACTAACTTATTTTAGATTGAAAGGAAATTTGAAACTGACCCCGGGCCGCCGTGCGGCGGAGTTCAGTCTTTGGACAATCCCGACGGCCGCGGACGCGGTGGGGAGGAGCCCCTTGTCATCGCGTAAAGGCTCGTGATGACGATCGCGCAGGCGGAAGGGCGCGTCAGGCTCCGAGCAAAAATGAGGATGGTGGCGGGTGCCCGAGCGCGCAGCGCGCGTGAGGGGAATCTCACCTCAGGTCGTAAGCGAGGCCCGCGTGGGCTGAGTTCTTTAGGCCGGTTTGCGGCCTCAACCTGCTTCGATCAGCCGGCGAACCTCAAGTGCCAACCGGTCAAGGCGGGCGAGCACATCACCCTGCGGATCGAATGGCCCACTGAACTTCCAGCGCCGGTGCTCGAGGAACAGCGTCGTCCAGGCTTCGCCGAGGTCGCGAGCCGGCGATGATTCACTCGGCCAGTCCGCGTGGGCCTCGAGCCACTCGTTGAAGTCAGGTTTGCAAAGCTGTTCGAGGACCCGGTAGCCATCGATCAGATGAGCAAGTTCAATGGAGTCTTCCCATCCCCTGATCTGGAGCCGCTCACTCACACGCCAAGCCCATTCAAGCCCGAACCGCTCGCGGAGTTGGCCGAGAACGAGGCTTGTCGCGAGCGAGCGAACCGGGCCGAACAGGCAGTCGGCGAGCGCGTCGAGGTCGTTCAGCTTGTCGAACTTTGACTTCGCGACGTCGCGGTGGCCGACCCGCTGGGTCTTCTGCAGGTTCATATTGGCCTTGCTGTGCCGCGTGATCGCACCTCTTATGTCGGGCAATGGCTCACCCGGCTCGCCGCCCAGCCAGCGATACTCGACGACCTTCAGGGTCGCAGGGTCATAGGTCATCCACAGCACGCAGCCCGACGGCTGCGAGCGCAGCCGGACATTGATGCTGACATGGCTGCGCTTGCCCCCAAGGATCATCGCCTTGAGCTGGACGTGGCGGATCACGCCGGCGGCCTGGAACACCACGTCGTGGCCGTGGCCGTCGAACTCGCCCCGCAGCACGTCCATCTCGACCCCGCGTCGGAGCATCAGCTCGGCGAGGTCGGACACCAGCCGGTGCTCGAGCAGCCTTTCCCGCTGGGTCGAGAGCGCGGGGCCGGTCACGTCGCACGATGCGATCTGATCTGAAAAGTAACTCATCGACGACAGCCAATGCTTGGGGCGCCGCGCCAGTCAACGACAAATGTGACTTATCGTCTGTAGATCGATTGTCGACACGAGCGTCTTTGCTCGGACGTGGATATTCGCAAGCGCCTCGGGTCAAACCTAAAGCGGCTTCGCCTTGAGAAGGGCTGGAGCCAGGAAGAGTTTGCCGGCCGGGCCGGCATCCACCGCACCTACGTCAGCGATATCGAGCGGGCAGCGAGGAACCCGACCATCACGATCGTCGAGAAGCTTGCCAAGCCGCTGAGAGTAAGCGCTTCCACGTTGATCGAATAATGGCCGTCTATGGCCGGGGATGGGCCGATTTCGAACAGTCTGCAAACGGCCAGAATGTCCCGCATAGCGGTCGATCGCCACGACCGCGGACTTGTCCTGACGTGGCCCTCAATTTTCTAGAACGACGCATTTCCGGTCAGCCAAATAGATTGGAGCCATCCTCTCCTGCGCCTCCTACCAAGTTTGACGGCGGGCGCAGATGGGCCCACGATCGAGCGCTAGAAGATATGCTTCGGGCGAGGCGATCGAGAGGCACAGGACATGTTCCAAGTCTCGTTGACTGAATCCTATTTTCCAGCGGTGCGCGGGGCATCCGTCGAGCAACTTACGATCGGCGAGATGCTGCGTCGCCGGTCGAAATTGCATGCCAACAAGACTGCGCTTCAAGAAGTTTTGTACGATGGCGAGATTGGCAGAAGTTGGACCTATGCCGACTTGATGAGCGATTCCGAGCGGCTTGCTCGTGCCCTCGCCAGCCGACATTCGCCCGGCGCCCGCATCGCGGTATATGCCAACAACAGTCCAGAATGGGTTCTGCTTGAATTTGCCTCAGGGCTGGCCGGCTTAACGCTCGTGACGGTCAACCCGGCGTTTCAGGCTCGCGAACTTAAGTATGTCCTCGAACAGTCTCGGTCGGAGGCTATTTACTACGTTGAGTCCTTTCGCGGCAGTGCGATGAAGGACACCGTCGACCTGGTGTGCCGCGATCTGCCCGCGATCCGTCATCTCATCTTGCTTTCGGATCATAACTCGTTGTTCGACGGCGAGACATCCGGGACATTGCCTTCGGTACGTCCGGGTGACGTTACCCAGATTCAATATACCTCGGGCACAACCGGATTTCCCAAAGGTGCAATGCTGCACCATCATGGTTTGATCCAGAATGCGCGAGACACGATGGCCCGCCTGGGGCTAGGCCCCGGCGCCACGTTCATGCATGTCGTGCCACTGTTCCACACAACCGGTTGCGCGATCTGCGTGCTCGGGATCATTGACGCGGGCGCGACAATGATACTGGCGCCGATGTTCGATCCGGCAATGGTTGTGCGGGTCATCGAGCGTGAGCGACCCGGCTATCTACTTGCTGTTCCCACGATGCTGGTCGGGCTGGTCGACGAGGCTTCGCGCAGTGGCCGCGACGTTTCTTCCCTTCACCGCATCATGTCGGGTGGCGCAATGGTGGCTCCCGAATTGATCAACCAGGTACGGGCGGCGTTCGGGCCGACGACCCAGATTGTATATGGACAAACCGAGTGTTCGCCTGTGATTACGATGGCGTGCCACGATGATGAATTTGTGGATCTCGTAAACACCATCGGTCAGCCGCTGCCAAATATCGATGTTGCGATTCTCGACACCCTGACTAGCGCGGTCTTGCCGGTCGGTGAGCAAGGCGAAATCTGTACGCGCGGCTATCATGTGATGGTCGGGTATAACGACAATGATGAAGCAACAGCCAAGGCGATTGACGCGGATCGGTGGCTGCATACCGGCGATCTCGGCCGAATGGATGAGCGTGGTTTTGTGTCGATCACCGGTAGGGTGAAGGACATGATCATCCGCGGTGCCGAGAATCTGTTTCCGGTCGAGATCGAGAATGCGATGCTCGAGCATCGGGATATTGCCGAGGTCGCAGTGGTCGGCGTCCCGTGCCCGATCTATGGCGAGGAGGTTGCCTGCTTCATGCGCTCAAAGGGCCCTAGCCGGCCGGAGTTTTCCGAGTTGAAGGCGTTTATTCGCGAACGCCTGTCACCGCAAAAGACCCCGCGCCATTGGATCTGGATCGACCAATGGCCGCTGACCGGTTCCGGCAAGATCCAGAAATTCAAATTGGCCGAGCAATTCGCGCAAACCATGCCTCCTATTCCAGAACCAAGCCGTGAACCCGCGCCCGACCAGCTTGCGATTTAGGGTCAGGACTCGTTGATCAGAGCCAGAAGATGACGGTGGCGGCGAGGGCGATGGCGGAGAGGAAGACGGTCGGGCATCGATCGTAGCGAGTGGCGACCCGGCGCCAGTCCTTGAGGCGGCCGAACATGATCTCGATG